>CAMDJZ010000003.1 GCA_945901265.1 Rickettsia typhi | reverse complement strand
AGCGGGAGCGGAAGCGTAAGCGGGAGCGGAAGCGTAAGCGGGAGCGGAAGCGTAAGCGGGAGCGGGAGCGTAATTTGCGAGTAAAGGAGGAGGAGCGGGAGGGTAAAGGACACTGGTCGCGGGAGCGGAAGCGTAAGCGTAAGCGCGAGCGGGAGCGGAAGCGTAGGCGGGAGCGGAAGCGTAAGCGGGAGCGGAAGCGGGAGCGGAAGCGTAAGCGTAAGCGGGAGCGGAAGCGTAAGCGCCACTGTGAGCGAAACCGGGAGCGTTAGCGGGAGCGTTAGCGGGAGTAGCGTAAATTGCTTTGTAAAGACCCTGGTCATCTAAAGGAGGGTTTTGAGATTGATTAGCGTAGATTGTGTTATTACCATCTTCACCATTTAGATCTGCGTAAAGATTTTTTAAACTTTTTAAATAAAGATCTATGTGTACTTGTGAATCTTCATCATGTAAACCTTGATTTTCAAAGGATTCTGCGCGTCTTGAATATTCTTTACTATTTAGTAAATATAGTGGATTTTCTTGTATGAATTTTTCAAAATAGTCTTCATCGTTGTCAGGCATATCTATTTAACTTTATATCTTTTTATTATTTAATAAGTTTTATAATTTTAATTTATAAAACTTATATTTTTTATAATTTTTTAAGATTTATTAGCTTTACTAAATTACTTTAAGAAAATAATTCTTAATTTTTTTGTTAGATAAAAATATAATTTTGTCTAAACTCCTAAATCAATTAAATTGCTATTTTTAAAAATTAATTTAGCAAATTGGATCAAAAAAGTTTGTGTAATTATTGACAGCCCTAGAATTAATGATGGCAATGATAGATAAAAAATTATTTGTTTTTTTTGTGGGAATTTTTAACCCTTACAAATTCCTAAACTAAGCAAAAATTCGAGCAACTAGCTAAGCTTTACCTCCATTAATTTTTAGGAAGAATTGTTATTTTGGTATTGATTTAGGTAAATGTGGAGGATTAGATGGAGAGAGAAGAGTTGTTGTGGGTGATGGCGGAGAGTTTATCGGAACTAAAGATAAAGAAGCTATAGGAAGTAATCGCGAATAGTCAGCTCGATCAGGAAATGTTTAGTTAATCTCTCGCGGTAAATTAGGTCTCCGAGTGGATAAAGGCCCAGCATTGGGACGCAGAGATGTCGCAGGGCTGAGACGTGGAGATGAAGATGGTCTCGCAGGAGTGAAATCATAATTTTTAAAAATATTATCATTACCCAATGCCGAAAATTTTGATTTATTAATTTTTGGTTGATTATCTTCACCCAACACAACACATGTGGCTCTAATCTTCAAAGCTCCTAAATTATTTAAGAAAGAAGTACGATTAGCACAAGTATTATCAATATCTTTAATCTCAAATGATTGTCTTTCTCCATCATTATTATAATAATAAATTTTATCATCAAATGAAACTTCCCCATCATCTCGTAATTCAACTTTTCTAAAGAAAACTTTATTAACAATTTTTTCAGTAAGACCATCATTTTTTGCAATATTCAAATCAATTTTCCCATCACCGCCATCCTTCCCCTTAATTGCCACATATTGGACATTGGGTTTTTTAACAGCAGTCCCTGCTTCATCTTCAGGAGAAATTACGCGAACTATATCAACCATATGCGGATGTTTTTCATGGCGCCTAATTGTAATACCCTCTTGGAAAATATTTTTCGCTGAATGATATTGAGGCCCAAGCTTACAAAATGGTTTTTTACCAAATGCAAATTCTAGATCTGATTTGGCATTATTTATTGAATAACGATCATCTAATTTATTTTTGGAATCTGTAAAATTTCTCGAAGCATCTCCATCTCCTTCTCCTATATTTCTCGGTTGCTCCTGAGATTCAATTTTGCATTCTAAAAAATCTTGAGCAACTTTAGCGTAAGCAAGTTCTTTGGCTAATGCTGCAGTTACGTCTGGAATCCATGTAATTTGAGTTCCACTATTATCATCAGGAGCATTATCATTAATACTTCTTTTAATTCCTTCAACATCAAAATCATTACCACTTATTCCAACACCATAATCATGCAAATATTTTAGTAGGTCCCTTGAAATTTCTTTAGCAGGCTGGTTATCAATATCTTCTGTGCCGTCGATTCTTTCTCCCTGTTCATTTGGTCTTGAAGCTCTATTATTTAGCAAATCGATAAGATAATTTTTTTGTGTTGCATTAATTCGAGGATTTTCTATTCCTGAAACATCTTTATTAAAAAAATCAAGCAAAGCATGCTCAATAAATTCAGCACTCTTGGCAACAGCCCCCTCAAACTCATCAATCCTCTTGCCAGAAATTACCGTTTGGGAATTTTCATCTTTATTAGCATGAAAAATTACCAATGCTTCTTTATCTTTAGCTGAAGCTGGAGCTCGAGGTACTGAGGCTGCTCCATCTCCTCCTCCATCTCCTCTTCCACCTCCTCTTCCACCTGCTTCATTATCATCAAAATAATTTGGAATTTTATGAAATTCTACGCGCTGAGGACTAAGATGAATAATACTTGACACAATTGTTCCTTCGTCATTTTTCACTTCAACTTTAAATCCAGTTTCACGCTTTTCTTTTGCACGCCCCTTAAATTCCTTAAATTCTTCTTCCGCCACAACTCTTCCAGATTTTTGAGGCTCAACAGCAGCATCACCTCCAGCACCACCTCCAGCACCACCTTCAACACCACCTTCAGCAGCACCTCTCGCACCACCTTCAGCACCACCTCCAACACGTCCAGCTCCTTGCTTATGATCAAAAAATATTTGATCATCTTGCCTAAACAATAATAATTTTCTTTCTTCCTTTTTTTGTTGCGCTACATGATTATGCGAAAGATTTTTTAATGCCTCGAGTATTAAATCTCTAGATATATGATCATTAATTTTTCTTAAAAATTCATCTCTCTCCTCCTGACTAACTCCATGATGGCTTTTAGAATAAGGCGATAAAAGCGCCGCATAACTCAAAGTTTTTTTCTGCAATGATTCTAAATGTTCCAAATTGCCTTGGTCATATTCTGCTACACCAAATTCCTTAGCAACATTCTTTTCAATTTTTGATCTTAAAGAATCAGGAAATTGATTAAATAGTACACTTTCTAATATTTTATCGAACAAATAGCCATCTAATAGCTTTAAATGATTATTTTTATCAAATAATATTTGAAGAATTGATTCTCTACCTTTATCTCCTAGCAAAATTCTTCCTCCCTCATATGTTACAACATAACTAAATTCATCATCATCACCTTCTTTCAATTCTACCTCAATAGATAGATTGTAAGTTACCAAAGAACTATATCCGTTCTCAGTAGCCAAGTCTTCTAAAAATTGTAAATTTTTTTTAGCAGAGGCCATGCGACGACCTTCAAAGCCGCGGAAAGTCTTTTGAATGAGATTGGCGGCGGCGGCGGCGACGCGTCGATCTTCTTCGAGGCGAGCGCGTTGTTCGGCGGCGGCGCGTCGAGCGGCGGCGGCGGCGAGGCGAGCGGCGAGTTCGCGAGCGGCGGCGCGTCGTTCTTCTGCTTCGAGGCGAGCGCGTTGTTCGGCGGCGTCGCTCTTATCTTCTCTAGCCCCGTGATCTTCAGAGAGGTCAGAGGAAGCGGAAGCGCCGCGAGCGGCAGCGGCGAGAGCGGCGCGTTGTTCGGCGGCGCGTTCTTCTGCTTCGCGGCGAGCGGAATCGGAATCGGAATCGGAACCGGAACCGGGAGCGGCGGGACGACCACCAGCACCACCACCATCACTATCTAACTCGACGTGATCTTCTGTTAATTTGAGAGTGCGACGGCTATCGGCTTCGGCGGGAGCGGGATCGGCGGCAGCGGCGGCTGCTGCTGCGGCTGCGGCGGCGGTTGCGGCGGCGCGTTCTTGTTCGAGGCGTTGTTGTTCGGGGGCTTCGGCGGCGCGGCGAGCTTCTAATAGTTGGTTAGTGATTTCAGTGAATTGAGTGTTGGCGTCTTCAAACTCTTGAATAAGATCATCATTTCCAGTAGAGTAAGTTTTGGCAAATTCAGTGGCCGATGCAAAATGTTTGATGCAATTTTTAATATCTTTAGAGGTGGATTCGTCGGCGGAAGTTGTGAGTCTATGTTCAGCATCTCGTAATTGTTGTTGGGCGGCATCAAAAACTTTGGCAAAGATGGAACTGTAGTCAACGCTGGGACGAGCGGCGGTTGCGGCACCAGCTGCTGCAGCGGCAGCTAAAGTGGGGGTATCTGGTTTAAAATTATCAGTGACATAAGTAGAGATATCTGAAGCGATGGTTTTAAAGTTTTCGGCGAAAACCTTGGCGGCATTTCTTTGTAAATCAACGCCGGTAAATCGGTCTCTAAAATAATTGACGGCATCAATTAAGGGTTGAGCTAATGCAGCTTCCTGGGCTGATCCAGATAAGCCATCTTCACCGCCTTCTTCACCCTTAGCGGCGGCTCCTTCAACATGCCTGACGACTGATTCAATAGCCACAGTGATTTCATTAGCGAGTTCCTCGGTTTTAACTGCTTCATCTATTGAAGCTGGGCCACTTTCTTTCTCATCGTCGCGTTGAAATGCACCAACGAAGACCTTGGCAACCGCAACTTTAACATCAGCAATAGCGAGATTATATTCAGCAATAGCGAGATTATATGTATTATCTTGAAAAGGTTCATCTTTTTTACTCATAGTGCCGAAGTGAGTGGCAAAAAGGATGTTAGCAAATAATCTTTGAAGATCCTCAGGTTTAGAAATTGATTGGGGTGCATCGGATGCCTTAGATCCAGATACACTAGAAGAACCATCAGAATCATCACTACGCCCATCGACTGGGCTAGATAAATTTGGAAGAGAACGAAATGCTTGAGAATATTGCATAAGTTTGACTTTAATTGAATTAAGATTATTGGTTAAATTTTTTTCATTTAAAAGTTTTATAAAACTTTGTTTATGAGAATCAAGATTATTTTGGAGATCAGTTAAATTTTTATTCAGAACTGTATTGTAAAATATACCTTCTCTTTCTTTTTTTACTTGTAGTTCTTTATCTAATATTTCTGTTAATAATTTTGCAATTGCTGTTATTTCTTTTTGTAATTCATTAACCAAACCATCATTTGTTTCTAAACAATTCAAAATCTCTTTAAGTAAGGAATTATTTTGTTCAAAATCTTGAGAAGATTGTTGACCATCTTGAGAATTATTTAATTCCTTAATTTCCTCCTTAATTGGATCTTTTAAGAGTTGATATTTTGTAATAATTCTGGAAGCAGTTACTGAGCTAAAATAATGTTCTGTACTTTGAAATTTCTGGAAATCACCATCAGTATAATCAACTCCTTCTGGTTTAATTTTATCTTGTAAATAAATAGATTCTTTTAAATATTCTAAAAAAGTTTCAATAGCTTCAATAGCTTTTTTAATATTATCTGGAGCTTGGTTAGCTTGAGCTTGAGTGGAAACTTGATCAAGAGTTTGTGGGGATTTTCTAGGACTGTTTAATGGGCTCGGCCCTTCACTATCTGGTGCGTATGGGGATTCTCTATGAGTGCCTGATGGGGATCTAGAAATAATCTCTTTCAATTTTTGCCCTATTTCATCTAGTTCTAACTCGATATCTTTTGGTGATATATTGCCTCCTCCACTTTCTTTCATTACAATTTTTTTTCAATTGAAGTATGTTAGTAACAAATACGCCTTTAAAATAAGGGATTTGAATTTTTTAAGGGCTTGTCTTTGCGCAACCTAGATTATCTAGTATTTACGCAGACTCGCCTTTAAATTAAATTCCTGATTTTAAAGGTGGAAATAGCATTATTTTATTAAAATATTTTTAATAAAAACTAATGAACATAAACAGAATATTTTTTGAGATAAATTTAAAAAATTATTCAATTCAAATTTATTAACGGTAGGTAAAATTTTGCTCAAGTTTTTTTTATTATATTAAACATAAGAATAATAACTGTTTGTAATTATGACAAAATTTATAAAATATCCTGCAATATGAGGGATGGGAATTGATTTAAATTTAACAAACATTGCCAAAATAAAACTAAAATTATTTGAGGTTAATTTTACTTTTTTAAATGAAATTTTTAATATTTTTTAAAGCAAATTTTTAATCACGGAAACTAGTTCTTGATGATTAAAATAAAGTGGAATAATTCCCGAATTATTAAAACCATTTTCAATAATTTCTTGGGAAATTGAATTTGAAATTTTATGGGAAGAATGGCCGTAGATAATTGGATGACATCGGGTGTTATATGCACATTCAACATCAGAAATTGTATCACCAACAAACCAGATGCAATCTTTTTTTAAATCAATGTCACTAAGCATTAAGGCTAGATCAATGGCACTTTGATGAGGTTTATCAAAATTGGCATCGAGTGCACCAATTGCTGAAAAAAAATATTGTTCTATTTGCAATTTTTTTACTTCCCTTCGAAGAGTTGCGCCAACTTTATTGCTAATTAAAAATTGTAAAATTTTGGCGTCTTTTATGGTTTTAATTAATTCAAGAGAATTTGGCAATAGTTGAATTTGCTCAATGTTAATCGCTTGGTAGGCATTTCGGTAAATTTCACCAGCCTCTTGCCACCTATCTCCAAAAATATCTGGAAAATAATCGCGCATTGATTTATGAACATTGTCACGCACTTGATCTAAGGTCCATAATGGTTTGGCCATTTTTTCCATTGTAACATTAATGGCTTTTTGAATTAATGGCCAGGTATCAACGAGGGTATTATCCCAGTCAAAAATAATTGCTTGAGGTTTTGGTAATTTTTCTAGAGCCTTGATATTGCTGGAGATATTCAACATTTTTTAAATTATTTTTTTAGAGAAGTTATGAAATAAATATTGATTTATGATTTATTTATGAAGGTTTTATGATGGATCAAAAAAATTTTCAAATTTATTTTTCTTTCCATCCATTTCTTTGGCTTCAGTTAATGCTGGTTTTTTTTTGGTAATATTTGGCCATTTCTTGGCGTAGGTTCTATTGATTTCAACCCATTTGGTTAATTCGCTAGATTCAGCAGAAATTGCTTCAGCTGGACATTCAATAACACAAACTCCGCAATCAATACAAGCATCTGGATCGATTACCAGCATGTTATTACCTTCGTAAAAACAATCAACTGGGCAAACTGTAACACAGTCTGTATATTTGCATAATACACAATTATCCGTAACAACGTATGTCATATTTTATTATTGATTAACTAGTTTTTTTAACATTAATTGATTTTTAACTAATATTAATGATAAAAATATAAAATAACATAAACAGAGTAAAAACATTAGGATTAATGGTTTTAACATTTGTGGATCTATGGAAATACCTTGTGAGCGAATTATGCTAGCTTTTTGATGTAGGGAATTCCAATAATCAACTGAGAATTTTATAATTGGAATATTGATAAAACCAATAATTGAGATTATCGCCCCAACCTTCTGGCCCTTGTTTTTATCTGCAAAACTATCAACTAAAAGCAAATAACCCAAATATAAAAAAAACAAAATTAACATCGAAGTTAAACGCGCATCCCAAACCCACCAAGCGCCCCAAATTGGCTTCCCCCATATGCTACCAGTTATTAGAGTTACAAAAGAAAATAGACAGCCAATCAAGGCAATTGATCGCGCAATGATATAAAAGAAAGGATTTTTCCAAACAAATCCAGCTAAATTAAACAAGGCCAGTAAACAATAAATCAACAATGACATCCACGCGCACGGCACATGAACATACATCATCTTAACAGCGTTGCCTTGTTGATAATCAAGGGGAGAATTACTTATTGAAAATATTGCGCTAAAGAAAAAAAATACGAGGAGCGCTCCAAAAAGAGGGGTAAAGAATTTAAAGTTTTTATCAAAATTTTTTAATTTTAAAAAATATGAAATCATTGCGACCCAATGTAATATTTACTTGTTATATTTATTTACTAACTTGCTTTTATACTCGCTAAATTTAAAAAATAAAATGCAAGAATTTTAAAAAATTGCTTTAATTTTTACTAAGCTATAATATTTTAAATAGAGAAGTTTTAAAAGCAATCAACAAAACAAACTTAAATTAATAATTCCTAATAAAATTTTAAATTAAAACTTAATTAAAAACTTAAACTTAAATATGCAAATTATTTTAGCAAAACCACGCGGATTCTGTGCTGGTGTAAGACGCGCAATTGAAACTGTTGAAAAGGCCATTGATAAATTCGGCGCACCTGTTTATGTTCGTCACGAAATTGTTCACAATAAATTTGTCGTTGAAACTTTACAAAAAAAAGGCGCAATTTTTGTTAATGAAGTTAATAAAATTCCTGAAGGGGCAATTACAATTTTTTCCGCGCATGGCGTTTCGGATCGTGTTGAAGATGATGCGTTAAATCGTGGATTGGATGTAATTGATGCCACCTGCCCTTTGGTAAGTAAAGTTCATCGCGAAGCAAAAAAACATGAGGAAGATGGTTATGAAATAATTCTTATTGGACATCGTGGACATCCCGAAGTTGAAGGAACGAGAGGCAGAGTTAAAAAAGAAGTAATTTTAGTAACCAATGAAGAAGATGCCAAAAAAATTGAAATAAAAAATCCTCAAAAAATTGCCTTTGTAACTCAAACTACTCTAAGCGTTGACGATACTAAAAAAATTGTTGATATTCTTGAAGCGAGATTTCCGCAATTACAAAAAGGCTTAGCAACTAAGGATATTTGCTACGCAACTCAAAATCGCCAAGATGCTGTAAAAAAATTAGCAAAAATTGCTGATATTTTATTGGTGATTGGTGCCAAAAATTCTTCTAATTCAAATCGTTTACGTGATCTTGGCGAAGAATCAGGATTGCCTTCATATTTGATAAATGAAGCTAAAGATATTCAAAGAAATTGGTTTAACAATGTTGAAAATATTGGTCTTACTGCTGGTGCATCAGCTCCAGAAATTCTTATTCAGGAAGTTATCACTAAAATTAAAGAAATTTTTGGCGATGATGTCAAGGTTTGCGATATGGAAGGAATTGAAGAAAATGTATTTTTTGCTTTACCAAAAAAAATTCGCAAAAATTAATTTCATAATAAATTTTAATTTTTACAAGGAAATTTATCTTGGGTTTCAAATAGCTTAGCTGTAGATAATTTTATTTAAATTTGAGGACTTTTGGAAGTAAGATAAAGCGATTTTAAATGTGGTGTAATTAGTATGAATTAAATAATTTATTCAGTAATTTTTATACCGAATTTTTTGCCCAAATATTTTTCAATACTTTTGCGCTCTTCATTACGTAGAACTCGATCATAAATAATAATTTCGCTAATTAAACCCTTGAAAGTTTCATTACCTGGGCCGCCAATGCTACCAATATATAAAGCTGGAATTGAAGTTAGTGGCGAATAAGAAGCGTCAGTAGAATTATCATCTACATATGTTGATCCACTTCCCGATTGACTTGCCACCGATGTAGTTTCAGCATTGCCATTGATATAAATCGTCATATTACCCGTAACAACACCTTCGTAAACCGCGGTCATAATTTCACCTATAGAATTAGAGTTAGCGGTGTTAGTTGAACATAACATACTATCATTAAACAAGATACCTCTTTTGCCATCAGCAGTTTTAATATGTCCCCAACCATCAGATGAAGCATCTGGCGAGTTGAAGAAAGTTGCTCTGAATTTTCCGACGACTTCAATTTCTGGTTTAGAGACAACAAAGAATGTGAATCTATTGCCAAAAGTTTTTAATTTAGAAGCTTGGGAAGTGGAACTAGATGTTGATAGCACAAAATATCCATTAGTTCCTGAGTCGCCAGTAAACTTTACCGAAGGAATATTGTTAATTCCACTAGAAGTATAAGTAACAGATGTTGAGCCAGTTTTAACTGCGTAATATTTAGTGGTATTTTGCGGATTTACATCATTCCATTGAGTTAATTTATAATCATCATCGGTTTGAATTTCAATAAAACTTTCATCCATTGTTGGTTCTAACCAAAGTGCCAAATCTTTAATACCAGGAATAGGAGAACTTTTAGTGAGGCTTCTTGCTGTAGCAATTTTAATCTGCTTAACTAATCGTGAAGATTGCGTGACGCCAGCAACTAAGATACCGATAATAAGAACAACAATCGATAACTCGAGAATTGAGAAAGCTTTATTTTTCATAATTTTTAAATAAAAGTTTTAACTTGGACTTTACAACATCAAAAGTTTTACTCCTAACAAAGCTAGTTAGTTTGCAAAAATTTGATGGGTACAGAAAATAGATTTCAGTCTTAATAGGGGGAGTTTTTTTTATTTTAAAGGCAAATGATTTTTTTTAAATTGTTTTAAAAAAATACAGCATGACAACTCACAATAAACAACAAGCCTTTGATAATCTAGGATTGGTTTATTTTATGCTTTTAATAAATTTACTTAGGAATATTAAAAAACTATTAATAAATTTAATAGTTTTTAAAAAATATTAAAAAAAATTTATCTAATTATTTGAAATATTTTGATAATTAAAATTTTCCTAGATAAATTTTTATGATATTATCGAGCATTGTCAATGCTTCATCTCTTGGACGTTGAAAGGTATTTCGCCCAATAATAGAGCCATTTGCACCACCTTTGTAGATTTCACGAATTTCACTGTAAATATCTTCTTGACCTTTGGCATTGCCTCCAGAAAATACTACAATTCTTCGACCTGCAAAAGCAGATTTTATAACATGCTTAATGCGATTTTCAAGAGTATCTACTTCGATTTTTAATTTTTCATAAACTTTAATTGCATCAAGATTTTCTAGGGCTTGAGTTGGTGGCTTAACTTTGATAATATGCGCACCAAGTAATGCCGCAATGTGAGTTGCATATGAACAAATATCAATAGCTGTTTCACCAATTTTTGACAAATCACCACCGCGCGGATAAGACCAGATAACAACTGCTAAACCGTAAGATTTTGCTTCTTGCGAAATCTCGCGAATTTCTTCAAACATATCAAATGCCGCGTCAGATCCTGGATAAATTGTAAAGCCAATTGCGCTACAACCAAGTCGCAAAGCGTCCTTAACTGATGCTGTTGTAGCTTGATGCGGAGCTGTTCCGCCATTATGTAGGGAATTTGAAGAATTAACTTTCAGAATTGTTGGAATTTCTCCAGCAAAACTATCAGCGCCAGCTTCTAGCATTCCAAGTGGTGCGGCATATGCGTTAAGACCAGCTTCAACTGCCAATTCATAATGGTAATGGGGATCGTAAGCATCAGGATTAACTGCAAAACTACGATCCGGACCATGTTCAAAACCTTGGTCAACTGGCAAGATCACCATTTTACCAGTTCCAGATAATTTACCATGCATCATGATTCGAGCAAGATTAGTCTTTGTTCCAGGACTATCACTTTCATAATAAGATAAGATTTTTTTTACTTTAGAAGAAACTTTCATAAATTTTGCGTTGTAATTTTCGTTGTAATTTTACTTAGTGTTTTTATTTGGTGTTTTTATTTGATGTTTTATTTAAAAAATAACGATTAATTTTTTAAGACTTTTACAATTAAGCGTCAAGAAAAAGATTTTTAATAAAAAATAAAAAAGTAATTGCAACTAGAAAACATAAGACTTAAAAATCAATTCTAAATTTTATTTTTTTTCAAATTTAAATTAAAAATGTTAAAAATTGAAAGCTAAAAAGATTTGTACCAAATAATTTGTACCAAAGAATTTATGCCAAAGAATTTATGCTTTTTGCAAATTAAAAAATTTTTGCAACTTACTACCCAGCAAGAAAAGAGCTTAGAAGAATATGTTTTGCTTTTGCTAAGTCGCAATCAAAACTATAATTTTATTGGCAAATCCACAGAAGATGATATTTGGCAACGCCATATTTTAGATTGCGCGCAATTAATAAAATACATTGAAAATATAAATTTAAAATTTGCTGATTTTGGCTCAGGAGCTGGATTGCCGGGAGTTATTTTATCGATTCTTGGTTTAAAAGAAATTCATCTTATTGAAAAATCATTTCGTAAAAGTGAATTTTTGCGCGAAGCGAAAAATCTTTCAACTAATCGCATTTTTATTCAAAATTCAAAATTAGAAGAATTATCTAATTTACAATTTGATTGCATTATATCTAGAGCTTTAGCGCCCTTACCAAAATTACTTGAACATTCTGTTAAATTTTTAAAATCTGAAGGTTTTTGTTTATTTTTAAAAGGCAAGAATTTACAGTCTGAAATTAATGATAGTAAAAAAAACTTTACATTTGAATATGAGCTTTATCCAAGTATAACATCTCAGGAAAGCAATATTGTTCATTTGAAAAAAATTTCAAAAATTAAATAATCAATTAAGGAGTTTTATGTTAATAGGCGTTCCCAAAGAAATAAAAGATCATGAATATCGTAGCGCTCTAACGCCATCAGGTGTAGGAGAATTCGTTAATGCCGGTCATCAAGTTTTAGTTCAAAAATCATTAGGTTTGGCAATTGATTTTAGCGATGAACAATATGAAGCATCAGGCGCAAAAATTGTTGATAGCGCTAAGGAAATTTTTCAAAAAGCGGAGATGATTTTGAAAGTTAAAGAACCTCAAAAAAGCGAATGCGAAATGATTCGCAAAAATCAAATTATTTTTTCTTATTTGCATCTAGCTGCCGAAGCTGATTTAACCAAAGCGTTAATGAATTCTGGCTGCATAGCAATTGCTTTTGAAACTGTAACTGCTCCTGATAAATCCTTACCACTTCTTGCGCCAATGAGTGAAGTTGCTGGAAAATTATCAATTCAAGCTGGGGCGAGATCACTTGAAAAATCTCAAGGCGGTAGAGGAATTTTACTTGGTGGAGTTCCTGGCGCTGTCAGAGGAAAAGTAGTTATTTTAGGTGGAGGAGTTGCTGGAACTAATGCTTGTAAAGTTGCAATTGGCATGGGTGCAGAAGTTGTTATACTCGACAAATCACTTGCGCGCATTCGCTACTTGAGCGATATTTTTCAAAATTCAGTAACGGTTCTTTATGCCTCTATTGAAAATATTGAAAAAAATGTTATTGATGCTGATTTGGTAATTGGAGCAGTTTTAATTCCAGGAGCAACCGCCCCAAAACTAGTTACATCTAAAATAGTTAAAAAAATGAAGAAAGGTGCAGTGATGGTTGATATTTCTATTGATCAAGGCGGATGTTTTGAAACTAGCCGTCCAACTACTCACAGCAATCCAACTTACGAGGTGGATGGCGTAATTCATTATTGCGTTACTAATATGCCTGGAGCAGTTGCAAGAACTTCAACGCAAGCGTTAGAAAATTCAACTTTACCTTTTGCTTTGGCAATTGCTAATAAGGGTTTTAAAAAAGCCTTAAGCGAAGATAGAAATTTGTTAGCAGGTTTAAATATTTATGGCGGAAAAGTTACTCATGAAGAAGTTGCTAAAGCTTTGAATCATCATTATTTTGATCCAATTAACGAGCTTTTGTAATTTTTAAGAATCTTAAAAACGCAAATGTCAAAATTACCCTCAACTGCTGAATTGGTAAAAAAATATCAACTAGATTCCAAAAAATCCTTGGGTCAAAATTTTATTTTTGATAAGAATTTTACTGATAAAATAGTTCGAAGCACTCTTGGAAATGCAAGTGATTTAAGTGATTATGAAATTCTAGAAATTGGTGGTGGGCCTGGCAGTTTATCGCGTTCAATTCTTGATGCAGGTGCAAAAAAACTTATAATTATTGAAAAAGATCGTCGTTGTATTTTAGCGCTTCAAGAGCTAAAAAATTTTTATGGCGATCGCATGGAAATTATTGAGGGTGACGCTTTAGAAATTATCGATGACGATAATTTGCAAGGAAATTTTAATAAATTATTTGGTGATAAAAAATTTAAAATAATTGCCAATCTACCTTATAATATCGGCACTCCCCTACTTTTTAAATTTCTAAGTTTTCGTAAGCAAATTATTTCAATGCATTTAATGCTTCAAAAAGAAGTCGTCCAAAGAATAGTTGCCAAAACTAATGAAGATCATTATGGAAGAATTGCAGTAATGGTAAATTTCTTATGCATTTCGAAAATGCTTTTTACAGTTGATAAAAATGTGTTTACACCACCACCAAAAATTACTTCAGCAATTGTTGAAATAATTCCTCGATCTGAAATTGATGAAAAAGTTGACTTAAAAAAATTACAAAAAGTTGTTGCATTCGCTTTCAATCAAAGACGCAAAATGATTAAATCAGCTTTAAAAAATGTTTTTTTTGAAAATACAATAGCGATTTTAGAAAGCTGCAACATCAATCCACAAGATCGTGCTGAGCAATTATCAATTGAAGATTTTTGCAATCTAGCAAAAAAATTAAATAACATTTAATGATCTTTAAAAAAGGGCAAGTTAATTTATTACAGTAAAAATTTACTGTTCAATAATCTCAATAAAAGCTTTTTTACGAACATCCATCAAATAGCCTTTGGCGTAGTTTTTAAGTTTATTTCTAAAAATAAAATTTCGCGCCATATCAGCTTCTTTACTATCTAAAAATTTCTCAACTCGATTATCCAAAACTTTAAAAATATGATAACCATCAGCCAGCAAAATTGGCTTAGAGTAAGAATTTTTTGGTAAATTATTGATTGCCTGATAAATTTTGGGATCAATATCGCCCTGAGTAACCCAGCCAATTTCGCCATTATTTTGGGCATTAATGCTTGCTGAGAATTGACGCACTAACTCTTTAAAATCAGCACCTCGCACTAAATCAGAAAAAATTTTTTGTGAAAATTCTAATGCATTATTTGTACCATTATTTTGCAACATATTTTTGCCGATAACAATTTCTGCAAGTAGAAATAAACGACCATCTACCCTTGATTTTCCTTGCTCAAGTAATTCTTCAATTTCAAGATCGGTAACCTTTATCTTGCTACTAAAATTATCAGCGACAATTTTTGACCAGAGGATTTCAGCTTCAAGATATTTATTAAAATAATTTAGAGGCATCTTATTTTCTTGTAAAAAAAATCTGAATTGAGCGACGTTATTTTTGCGATGAAGTGCAGTGATTTCTAGAGCGCTTTCAATCTCGTCGTGAGGCGCAGTAACATTTAATTTTTGAGCTTCTTGACGGATTAATTCCTCTTCAATCATTTTATCTACAACTTGACCATGAAGCATTTCTCGTTCAAAATTGTCAACTATTTTAATTTTTGTACTTTTGATAACATAACGGATTCGCGCTTGAATTTCAGAGTTAGTAATAATTTTATTATTAACTTTTACAACAACAAAATCTTGCATTTCTTGATCTTTAGCCTTGATTTGAAAAGGCAAAAGAAACAAAAAAACAGTAATCAACAAACTATATTTTAAATAAACTTTTTGTTGATAATGCATATTTTTTGTTAAGAATTGTTTATTTTAATTATTTTGTTTTTTGATTAAAAACACCCACGCCCCTAATTAAATCAATAGCCCTTGCCAGTTGATAATCTTGAGAATAAATTGCAATATTTTCATCACTTACTTGCTCTTTCTTAGAATCTTCAATTGCTTGCTGTAACTGAACTTCAATATGACCCTTTAAATCAGCTTCCGAATCGCGCTCAATTTTATCAATCTGTTTTTCAATTTTTGCATTATTGAGAATGATATTTGGTTCAATTCCTTGGGCTTGTATTGATCTACCTGATGGAGTGTAATAAAGCGAAGTAGTTAAACGCAATGCACCTTGAGAATTCTCCAAAGGAATTACCGATTGCACAGAACCCTTGCCAAATGATTTAACGCCCATAATAACAGCGCGTTTATTATCCTGTAAAGCACCAGCAACAATTTCAGAAGCAGAAGCAGAACCCTCATTAATTAACACAACAATTGGTAGTTTAGCAATAAGGGTCTCATCAGCAATATCAAGATATTGACGCTCTTCAACGCTTCTTCCTTTAATTGAAACAATAACCGCATCTTTTGGCAAAAAAGCATCACTAACTTTGATCGCTTGATCCAGCAAACCACCTGGGTTATTTCGTAAATCAAGCACCAAGCCTTTAAGATTTTTTTCGCCAATTTTTTGCTTAAGTTTTTTAATTTCATTTTCAATACCAATGGATGCTTGCTGAGAAAAAGTGTTAATTTTTACATAAGCAACATCGTTAAATTGGGCCGATTTAACTGCTCTAACCTTAATAACTTGTCTTGTTAAATTTTTTATAAGAGGCTCTTTTTCACCTTTTCTTAATATCGTAATTTTCACTGAAGTTCCAGGTCGACCGCGTAATTTCTTGACAACCTCCTCTATTGATAAACCGATAGAATTTTTATCATTGATTTTGATTATGTAGTCTCCAGCCTTTATTCCAGCGCGAAATGCCGGTGTCTCGTCAATAGCAGAAATAACTTTGGTAACGGTTAATTCATTAGTAATTTCAATTCCTAAACCTCCAAACTCACCTTTGGTTTGAACGCTAATTTCTTTTAAAGCTTCTTCGTTGAGATAGGAAGAATGCGGATCAAGAGAAGATAAAATTCCACTAGCTGCAGCTTCGGCAAGTTGATCATCGCTTTTCTCTTCAACATAATCACTCTTTACTTTCTTGATAATTTGCTCAATAAAGTCTTTATTTTTTTTGGTAATTTTTTCATCAATTTTTAGCGATTTAATTTGAATTTGCGAAAATGAAAATGCTGAAACGAATCCAACAAACACAGCGCAAGTCACTATTAAAAATAATTTTAAATTTTTCATTGGAATTATGTTTTGAATTAAAAATTAATATATAAATTTTTCATGTTTATAATAAATTAAATTACAAAAAAATAATTGCAAAGACTTAAATTTATCTATTTTTAATTTTAAAAATTAATGATTTTATAGAATAGAACTTTTTTTATCACCTACAGCCATTTAACTCTAATAATCCAAAAGACTTCCTCATTTATTGGGATTACAGCCAAAAAAATAAGTTTATAAATTTAGCGCCAAAAGCCTCAACCTCAAGATAGTAAGGTTAATTTTGGTTGTAACCTAACCTAGAAAAAAAACAGAAGATTTGATCATCTTTTAATCAAATATTATTCTACGAAACTTAAATCTTTCTTGAAAAAAATAAATAAAAACTAACGTAATTGAAGATTTTTGACTCTGAAAAAAATCTCCCGATCTTAATTTAAAAGGATAATTAAATCTAAAAACTAAAAAACCTTAACAATCTGGTGAAATTGTTAAGGTTAAATAAAATTAATTGACCTGAGAATTTTGTTAATTTTTAAAAAGTAAGAGAATTATTAAATTAATCTTCAATACCATATTCTTCTTTTAAAGAGTCAGTAATATTAGCAGGAGGCTCATCTCCATAAGCTGAATATAAAATAACGCCATAATTTTCTAGATGAATAATATCATCATTTAGAGCCCTTAAGAATAGTTGCAATTTAACTCTTTCGACCAACAGGTAATACCAAGCATTTCTGCCATCATCAACTCCCTTAACCAAATAAACCAAATCAGATTTTGATTTTTTTATAGGATCAACATAAATAAGATTTTTCTTAGCATTATCAGCGGGATTAAATTTGTTTTTTGCAATTTCACTTATATTGCTTGCAGAATTAATATTATTTTCTTTATTGCTTCCATCAAGTATCGATTGAATTGAATTAGTTTGAGAAGAACGTGCTCTAGAGGCAAAAGAATTTTCAGACATGTTATGTTACGAATTTTTGTTATTTTTTTGATCTTTTAACCACCAATCATTTATTGATTTTTTAGGACCACAAGGCCCTTCATCCAAAGAAACGCATGGACTTTTAATATCAATTACCTTATTCTTACATGAAGTAACCGATAGAAAAAATATAGTAATTAAAAGTAATTTTTTCATTGATGAATTAACTTAATTTATTAAAATTTATTAAAATTTTATTTAATCTTTTTTTAAAACTATTTTTTTGTTTGTCAAAACTTTTTTTAATAATCCTAATCAATGACGAATTTTATTTTTAACAAAACACTGTTAATTGGGCTTGGGGTTATTGGTGGATCTATGGCTAAATCATTAAAAAAATACGAACTAAGTAAAGAAATTTTTGCTTTTGATGAAGATTACTCAGCCATTGAGACTGCAAAGCAACAAAAAATAATTGATGATTTTGCCTTACTTGATGAAACCATAAGGGATTTCGATTTAATTATTATCGCTACTCCACTTATAAGTTACCAGCAAATCTTTAAAAAGATTTCGCCATTTTTAAGTCAAAAAAATTTGGTGATTGATTTGGGTTCAATAAAAGATTTTTCACGACTTTCATTAAAATTACCAATTAACTTTATAGCCTGTCATCCTATAGCTGGATCGCATCAATCTGGTTTTGAATTTTCTAGTAGTGAATTATTTGCTAATAAAAAATTTATTATTTGTCATTCAAAAAATTCGCTCTCTGATGTAAAAAAAATTCAAGAGATGGTCAATAAAATAAAAGGTGAAGTGCATTTTTTAGAAGCAAAAAAACATGATGAAATTTTTGCTCTTACCTCGCATCTTCCGCAATTTTTAAGTTTTCTAACTAAGGAATTTTCACCAAAAAAACTAGATGATATTTTTTTACAACAATCTTTTAGGCTTGATAATTCTAGTGGCGATATCTGGTCAGATATTTTTAAATTTAATGAAAATAACATTGAAAAATATTATGAAGAATTTTTTTCCAATCTTACTGAAGATATTGATAATCTAACATCTTTTAATTATGATTATTGTAAAGAATTAGCCGTTAGTTACAAAATTTCATCCCCTGATTTAATTGAAGAAAATATTTTTAATAATAATTTTGCTGCTATTTTTTTTCGATTTCTAATTGTTATAAATTATTTAAAAATCAATGATTTAAAAAATAATCTGCAATATTGCGGATCAGGCTTTCATGACTTTATTTCACTAATCGCGCTTTGTAATTTAGATGTAGAAAAAATAAAATTTTTTGTAAAAAAAGATTTAACAAAAATTCAAAAATTATATCATGCAATTTCTTAAAATTTATGACTCAATTAAGCGAAATTAGATCTTATCGTAATATCAAACGAAGGAAATCAAGGCAAATTTTTATTGGCGATGTCGCAATTGGTGGTGACTCTCCAATTAGCGTCCAATCAATGACCAACACTAAAACCACCGATATACAAGGAACAATTCGCCAAGTTAATGAATGTCATGAATTAGGCGCGCAATTAATGCGCATTTCCGTTCCTGATGAAGAATCATCACGAGCATTGTCAAAAATAATCCCGAATTGTCCTGTACCAATAATTGCAGATATCCATTTCCATTATCGCCGCGCAATTGAATCAGCTAAAGCAGGAGCAAAATGTTTGCGGATCAATCCTGGTAATATTGGCTCAAAAGAAAAAATTCGTGAAGTGATTAATTGCGCTAAAGACTATGGGTGCGCGATTAGAATTGGCGTAAATGCTGGCTCACTTGAAAATGATTTGCTTGAAAAATATCAAACCCCTACCCCGCAAGCACTTGTTGAATCAGCACTTCGTCATATAAAAATTTTAGAAGATCATGATTTTTTTAATTTTAAAATCAGCGTAAAAGCTTCCGATATTTTTCTTGCTTGCGCAAGCTATAAAGAGCTTGCCAATATTTGCGATTATCCTTTGCATATTGGAATTACTGAGGCAGGAAGTCAATTTGCAGGTACAATTAAATCAACAATTGGTATTGGCAATTTGTTAATGGATGGCATTGGCGATACTATTCGTATTTCACTTTCGGCAGACCCCAAAGAAGAAGTGAAAGTTGCATTTCAAATTCTTAAATCTTTAGGTTTGCGTGAATATGGTGTTACTATAATTTCTTGCCCGTCATGCGCTAGACAAGGTTTTGATGTAATTAAAACCGTTGAAGAAGTTGAAAGAAGAGTTAGTCATATCAAAAAACCAATAACTATTTCAATTCTAGGGTGCGTGGTAAATGGTCTTGGCGAAGCCCAGCACACAAAGATCGGTATCACCGGTGGAGGAAATAATCGTCACAATGTTTATCTAAATGGTAAAGCTAATCACAAAACCTCAACCGAGGAATTAGTTGATCATATTGTCAAATTAATTGAAGAAAATACATTAAATTAAATTTAGTTAGATTTGATTAAATTAATTTTAAATTAAATAATTTAGTTACAATAAAATATTTTAATGATAAGTTACAATAAAAAAATAATTAATAAAAATTTTAGCAACAAAGCTTATGACTATGAAAATCATGCTATTGTCCAAAAATATGCTGCAAGCGAATTACTTAAGAAATTAAATTTAATTATCGATTTAAAAAATTTTAATCATAAAAAAATTATCGATCTAGGGAGTGGTACAAGTTTAATTAGAAAAGAGTTTTGTAAAGTTAGTCAAGGTCAAGATAATCTTTTTTACGAGCTAGATCTTAGCCTTAAAATGCTTAAATCATCACAAAATAATTCACCAAATTTATTTAAAATTCAAAGCGATATTGAAAATTTACCTCTCCAACAAAATAATTTTGATCTAATTTTATCGTCATTTGTTTTTCATTGGTTAGATGATTACCAAAAAATTTTTAGCGATATTTTTTCCTTAATTAAACCACAAGGAATTCTTGCTTTTTGTTTGCCAGTCTCAGGAAGCTGTGCGCAATTAAAAGAACTTAATTTTATTAATATTAATAATTTTCCAAACATCATACACTTGAATAATTGCCTAGAAAATGTTGGTTTCAAAGCTATATCCATAAATCACCAAAAATATTCACAACCATTTGAAAATGCCATTGAGGCCATTCATTCATTCAAGAAAATTGGTGCAAATTATGCTTTTAACAATATTGATGCATCACCAAAAAACTTTACAAATCTAAAAAATTTTTATAAAAAAAACTTGCATAATTCAGGTAAAAAATTTAGTTTGGATTGGCAAATATACTTTTATTTTTTAAAAAAAAATGTTTAAAAATAAATCAAAAGAAAATAATCAAAAATCTCAACCCAAGGCAATTGTTTTTGCCGAATATACCAAAGAGAAAGCTAGACTAGTTTTCGATTTTTTTATTAATAATTTCGACCTTATTAAAAAAGAATTTAATTTGATAAAAGAGAAATCTAAAAACCTTCTTGAAGCTAATTACCAACTAGGTTTAAGGCATTTGGAAAAGGGCAATTTAAGTGATGCTATATTTCGTTTTCGCATCATAAAAAAATTCTGGCCAAATCATTATGATGCCTATTTGCAACTAGCTAATTGTTATATTTTAACAAAAAAATATTATCGCGCTAAAGCTGCTCTTGATGAGTTAGCCAAACTAAATCCAACCTACGAAGATAAAATTCAAGAACTATTGAATAAAATTCAAGAATTACAGTCAGATCAAAATAGTTAAATGCGCAAAATTTTTATTTTAACATTTTTGATTTCCATTTTTGTTAATAATGCAAATGCTAAATTTTCTAATAAAAATAATTTTCAATATAATAAAAACGCCATTCAAAATCAAATTGATCAGGATTTAGAATTTGAAAATTATCAATCAACTACAACTGTAAAAATCCACGATCCCTACGAAAAAATTAATCGCCAAATATTCGCCATTAATGACATTTTTGATCGCTATTTTTTTGAACATGTTGCTAAAACTTATCGCAATACCCTGCCAAATCCAGCTCGAAGAATGATTCGTAATTTTTTATCAAATATTTCATTGCCAATTTCAGCATTAAATTCCTTTGCTCAAGGTAAGGTTGACAATGGACTGGCAACATTTTCAACATTTCTTATTAACTCTACGATTGGCTGTGCTGGCTTGTTTAATGTAGCTCAAAGCAAAGGTATTAATTATAAATTTGAAGATCTCGGTCAAACTTTAGGATTTTATAATATTGACCAAGGAGCTTTTATTATGCTTCCCGCTCTTGGGCCAAGTACAAGCAGAGATTTCGCAGGCTGGGTTGTTGATAAAGCGATCAATCCTTTTAGTTATAATATCGCTGAAATTGGCGGAGAAAAACAATTGGTTAATAATCAATTTTTAATTGCTACGGGATCTCTTTATTCAATAGATACTAGAGAAAGTTTGATTGACATTATCGATGATATTCGTCAAGATTCTTTCGATACTTATGCCACTATTCGTTTTGCATATTTACAAAAAAGAGCGCAAGAAATTAAAAAATAATTAATTTATGAAAAAAATCTTAAAACATTTAGCAATCGCTTTGATTGTATTTTACTCATTTAGCAGCTTTGCTAAAGAGGATGAGGATCTTCAAGAAGCAAGGGTTTTTATTGAAGAGATTGGTAATAAAATTATAAATATCGCTAATGAAAAAAATATTTCTGATGCAAAAATTCGTGAAAAAATTATCTCCGAAATTGATAGAGTTATTGACTCTGAATGGATTGCAAAATTTGTCTTAGGTAAAAATTATAAAAATTTAACCGAGCAACAAAAGCTTAGTTTTGTAGGGCTTTATCGTGAATTTATGATTAATACTTACGGACCAAAATTTAAAAATTATAATGGTAAAAAATTTACTGTTAACGAAGTTACGCGTCAAAATAGTTTCTTCATTGCCAAGGCTGAATTTTTACCTAAGGAATCCGATACTTCCATAATGACTGATTTTCGAGTAAAAAAAAGAGATGGTAAATTTTATGTTTTAGATTTTATCGCCGAAGGAATTAGCCTGATTGAAACGCAACGCTCTGAATTCAATGCTACTATTGATAAAAATGGCGTTGAACCTTTCTTAAAAAATCTTGAAGCAAAGGTAAAAAATCTTAAGAATAATAAAAAGTAATTGGTTTTTTATTTTCTAAATCACAATTTAATTTAAAGATAAAATTATTTTTTACCTTACAGCATATTGGATCTAAAGTCTTAATAATTTAAAATAACTACAATTTAATTGCAATTTTTTAGCACAAATAAAATTCGATCGATTTTCTTTCTTCTTCATTTAATGCTCGAGAAAAAATAATAATTTCACCAATTGCCTAGATAATGCTTCTGCAGCGGGAATTCCACCCATCAAGCCATCCTCCCCAGAATAACTTAAATATAAATTAATTTTAAATTAAGTTTCTTTGGCTTATGTGCAAAATAAACTTTAAATTTTTAAAATTAAAATAAACATTTGTTATTTTAGCTATTTTTAATTATCTAATTAATCAAGTTCATAGATTTTTTGCCAATCTTCTTTTTCATTAAATTGAGGCTGTTCTTCTTTAAGTAAAATAAAGTTTTCAATTGCCAAAACATCTATTTCGGTGCGCATAAAACACCGATAAGAATCTTGCGGAGAACAAACAATTGGTTCACCACGAACGTTAAAAGAAGTGTTTATTAGCACTGGGCAATCCGTCAAATTTGCAAATGCACTAAGCAAATTATAAAATTTATGATTATGCTTGCCATCAACAGTTTGGATGCGCGCTGAATAATCAATATGGGTAACTGCTGGGATTTCTGAACGCACAATGTTTAATTTTTCAATACCAAAAAGCCCTTCTTGTTCTTTAGTCATGGAAATTCTTTTATTTTTTTTAACTGGCGCAACCATTAGCATGTAGGGGCTATCTATATCTTCAATTTCAAAATAATCGGTAATTTTTTCACGCAAAATCGCTGGCGCAAATGGACGAAATGATTCACGAAATTTTATTTTTAAATTCATTTGCGATTGCATTTTACTTAATTGTGGATCGCCAAGAATGCTTCTTGCACCCAAAGAACGCGGACCAAATTCCATTCGCCCTTGATGCCAGCCAATCACTTTTTGATTAGCTAGATAGCTGGCTATTTTTTGGCTATACTGATTTTGATTAGCGATGAAATGATATTTAGCATTGATAGAATCTAGATATTCTTTAACTTCATCATCGCTGAAAGCATTGCCCAGATATGATCCCTGCATGTTATCATTTTTTTCATCAACATGGCGATTATTATTTAAATGATCAAAATAAATAGTTTGCGCAACTCCAAGTGCACCTCCGGCATCTCCAGAAGCTGGTTGAACCCAAATATTTTCAAATATTTTTTCACGCAATAATGCACCATTGGCAACGCAGTTAAGAGCAACTCCTCCAGCCATCACGAGATTTTTTGCGCCAGTAATTTTTTTGGCAGTTTTAGCTAATTTTATTACCACTTCTTGTGCAACATCTTGAAGTGATCTCGCTAAATCCATTTCAAATTGGGTAATTTCACTTTCTGATTTTCTTGGTTTTCGTCCAAAAAGTTTATTAAAATTTTTATTGGTCATTGTAAGGCCAGTGGTATAATTAAAATATTTCATGTTAAGGCGAAATGAACCATCATCCTTAATATTAATTAAATTATTTTTAATTATATCGACATATTTAGCTTCTCCGTAAGGAGCAAGACCCATCACCTTATATTCGCCTGAATTAACTTTAAATCCTGCAAAATAAGTTATCGCCGAATAAAGTAAACCAATTGAATGAGGAAAATGTATTTCTTGTAAAAATTTAATTTTATTATCAAGGCCGTGAGCAATCGCGGTTGTAGTCCATTCACCAACTCCATCTAATGTTAAAATTGCTGATTCCTTAAATGGCGATGGATAAAAACAACTTCCCGCATGCGAACCGTGATGCTCGCCAAAAAGCAATTTTTTTACGATCTGCGATCTAACAAATTTAACTTTTTTCTTATCATTATCGCCATTCAATTGAAGATTTGCTAGCTCTTTAACTAGGGTATCTTTTAAAAATAATTTTTCTTTTAACCAAGTTGGAATTGCAGTTGCAAAAGATTTGAATCCTCTTGGCGCTTCACTAAGATAAGTTTCTATTAACCTTTCAAATTTTAAAAAAGGCTTGTCATAAAAACCAATATAATCAACCTGCTCTAATCCAATCCCAGCTTGTTTTAAACAAAATTTTATACCATTAACCGGAAATTGACTATCGTGTTTTTTTCGCGTCAATCTTTCTTCCTGAATAGCGGCAATTATTTTATCATCATGCAAAAGTGCAACTGCCGAATCATGATAATAGGCCGAAATTCCTAAAATATAAGTCATAAATTTAAAATAACGTATAGATGAAAGGAGCTACAACTGAGCCTTGAGCAAACACTAACAAAACACCTAGAAGCAACATGATGATGATAATTGGCAATAGCCAAAATTTCTTTCTAACTTTAAGAAATTCCCATAATTCTTGTAAAAATAACATAATTTTTATTAACTTTAATTTTAAAATAAATTTTATTTAGTGTTGAGCTTTTTTAACTCTTTGCTTAATAACATTTTCTAAATTTTTAGCAACTTCATCAGCTACCAAAACAGATCCAGCATTATTAAAATGAACTACATCAAAAATATATTTTTTATCAGAGGGAATTTTTTTTGCCAAATCTATTAACAAAACATTTTCATTTTTAGCAACTTGACGAATTGCTTGATTGAACTTTATGTAAAGTTTTTGATAAATTTTGCTAGCTTCCTCGCCTCTTTCATTATTAAAATTAGCATCATTTTCAATGCGATTAGCTTGGGTCATTAAGACTGGAATAATGTTTTTTGCTTTAGAAATATTAATAAAGATTTTTAAATTTTGGACAAAATCTTCAATGATTCTCTCCTGCTCTTTAGAATCATTCAATATGCGATTTCGCCAAGCTTCACTAAGTGACCATTGATCTTTCTTAGCAAAGTTATCGCGATTTTTTTTATCACATGAAATTGGAGCAATAGTCTTATTACTATTCCAATAAGTACCTTCGTAAAATAAGGTCGATAAATCATTGATATTGTCCATCATCACAATTATATCAGGTTTAAAAGGAATTAATTTATTAAGTAAAATATTAATGGAATGTAATGAATTATTACCGCTCTTGGCAGCATTGTCACTATTGATTTTTATATTTAATCTTTCTTGTAAAATTCTGCCCGTTAAATAGGGAAAACGAAATTGAGGATCAACCATTTCGCATTCAGTTGTTGAACCACCTAAAAAAAATATTTGTATGCGAGGATCTTTATTTACCAAGGCAGGCTTGATGAATCCATTATTATCAGTATCAAGATGATATTGGCGATGTTCTAGATTTTCATATTTTTGCTGAGGAATTCTGAGGTAATTAGAGTTTGGCTTAAGCTCTCTAAGCCTAATATTTCGTTCTTGATTACAGCGAATTTGGTAAATTATTTTATCATAAATACTATATTTTTCACCACCTTCAAAATCTTGCATAATATCAAAAGTTATAATTTTAAAAAACAAAAAACCAAATGTGCTAACAATAATCGCACTCAAAATAAAAGTCGAAATTTTAGGATATTTTTTTAAAAGATTACTTATCATTTTACTTAAAATTGCTTTCTCATATCAGTTGGTAACTGATCTCGAGCTTTGAAATAAGTAGTGCAATTTGTATCTAGTTTTTTTTGCAATAAATCTTTTTTGAGAATTTTTAAAATAAATGCAATTGGCATAAAAATTATAAAAAATAAAAATAAGATTATTATTTTAGAATTAATTTGACCGCAAATATTTCCAAACTTAATCCAAGTTTGAAATATTTTAGTTTTAACATAAATTTCTGGAAAAAAAATCGCCGAGACCACAAAAAGACTACTTGCAAAACAAAGGATAAAAGCATATTGCCTATTGAAATATGCAAAAAACATAAGGATCAATGCCCATATGAATCCAAATGTTTTTAAGGTTTTTTGATCAATCATATTTTGCGTTAATTTAAAAAATTTTATTTCAAAAAATCTAGTAATTTAAAATTATTAATCAAATAATTTATTGCTATTTTAAGCTTTAAAAAAAACCAAATTTAATTAAATATTTTTAACTAAACGATTACATCTTCGATTAGAATTTGTACTTTTTCAACACCCATCCAGCTATTAATATTCAAGGTTGCAATAAGCTTTATATTTTCATATGATTTATTTCCTAAAAGCACATCACCAACTTTTTGACCAACACTGCGAAAAGCCACTGCACTTATCTGATTCGAAAATCCAATCATTGATTTAGCAGTAAAAATACAACTCACATGTTCTTGTTTAGAGCCAATTATTTGAGAACGAATTTTTTTAACGTCATTAATTAAAAATCGGGGACGCATATTGCCAACACCAAATGGCTCTAGCTTAGAAAGTTCTTTTAAAAATTGAATATTAATTTGCATCATATCAATTTCCAAATCATAGAATGCATTATTAACACTGTTAATTTCTTGAACTTGTCGTTGAAATTTATTACAAAAAAATTCGTGAAGTTGTTTTAATTTATCTGCAGTCAAAGAAAATCCTCCTGCCATGGCATGGCCTCCACCCTCAAGCAACAAGCCTTGCAATCTAGCATTTAGAATTTCTGCACCAAAATCAATTCCGGCAATTGAGCGACAAGAAGCTTTGGCCTTATTAGTTTCGCAATCAATAGTTATTACCGCAACTGGCTTATTATATAAATCTTTAAGTCTTGAAGCAACTATGCCAATTACACCTTGATGCCAATTTTTAGCAACGCTAAAAATTACGGGATCGTTGACACTATAACCATCAACGCCCTGCTCTAGTCTTTGCACAGCTTCATTTTGAACTTGCGTTTCAATATCTTTACGTTGCTTGTTAAAATTTTCTAATTTTTGAGCTATTTCATGTATTTCAATCTCACATTCACTGGCTAAAATTTTTGTTCCTAGATTTGATTGCCCAACTCTTCCTCCAGCATTAATTCGCGGTCCGATTACAAAACCTAAACTATAAGCATCAGGTTGATTAGTAATTCCAGCTAAATCACAAATTTGGCGCAAACCTAAATTTTTTCTATTCTTTAAAATTTTCAAACCAGCGCTTACCAAAGCCCGATTTAAGCCGGTTAAGGGCATAACATCGCATACAGTTCCAAGCGCAACAAGATCAAGCAAATCAAATAAATTAACGGGATTTTTATCATTGAAAAAATCTTGATCTTTAAGTTTTTTATTAACTGCAACTGCAAATAAAAATGCTACTGTCGCTGCGCAAATATTTTTTGGTGTAAATTTTTCATCCAATAAATTTGGATTTATTACGGCAATTGCCTCAGGTTTTTCAATAACACCCAAATGGTGATCAATTACAATAATTTCCAATCCAGCTTTTTTTGCGTCTTCCAAGGGCTTGAATGCAACCGTTCCGCAGTCAACTGTGATTACCAAATCAGTGCCATTTTTTTTTAAATTGAGCAAGGCTTGCGAGTTTGGTCCATAACCTTCTAAAATTCGATCAGGAACATAAACATCAGCATCGACATTAATTTGCCGAAAGAAGCGAACCAGTAAAGCTGAACTCGTTGCGCCATCAACATCATAATCTGCAAAAATAGTAATTTTTTTATTATTTTTTATGGCATTAATTACATGGTCAACCGCTTCATCAACTCCCGAAAGTAAAAATGGATTAGGCAAAGTATTTTTAATTTTTGGCTCTAAAAAATCTTCTACCTCATCAAGATTAACTTGACGAATCGCCAATAAATTACCAATTATAGGCGATATTTCATGACGTTGTGCAATAGCGACAGCAAGGCGTTGATCGAATTCTTTGGCTTGCCAAATTTTTTCAGATACTGAATGATATTGAAATTCTTGCATTGCGAGACGTTAGTGATTAATATTTTTAAAAATAATAACTTGAAAATATTTTTTTTAACTTTTTTAAATAATTAATATTTTTTTTCTCTAAAAATATTTTTTTAGTTAAAAATAGTTTTTAATTACTAAATCTTGTCATACGAAATTATTTCTGACTTCGCTCCGCCGTGAGTAACAGCTCCATAACGTGGAGATCCAACGCTGCACGCATATTTCCATAGAGCTCCTGAGCCATAATCATTTTGGCGTGGCTTAAAATTTTTACGACGATTTTCTAATTCCTCATTTGAAATTAACACATCAAGTGAGCCATTTATGGCATCAATTTTAATTTGATCACCGTCTTTGAGTAAAGCGATTACTCCCCCTTCACTTGCTTCAGGACTAACATGGCCAACACAAAATCCGCGCGTTCCACCTGAAAATCTGCCATCGGTAATTAATGCAACTTTATTGCCCATACCTTGACCATAAATTGCCGAAGTTGTTGCAAGCATTTCACGCATTCCAGGCCCACCCTTTGGACCTTCGTAACGAATAACTAAAACATCACCTGCTTGATATTTTTTTTGCTCAACAGCTTTAAAACATTCCTCTTCAGAATCAAAACAGCGCGCATTACCTGTAAAAATTAACGATTCATTTTGCATTCCCGCAACTTTTACAACCGCTCCATCACTTGCTAAATTGCCCTTGAGAATAACAACTCCACCAGATGGTGATAGCGGTTTAGATGGATGATAAACAACTTTTTGTTGATCATTAAATTTTATATCACGTAAATTTTGCGCCATAGTTTGACCTGTTACTGTAAGACAATCGCCATAAATAAAACCTTCATCAAGTAAAATTTTCAAAATCATTTGTACACCGCCTGCTTCATATAAATCTTTGGCAACATATTTGCCACCTGGTTTCATGTCAGTAATGTAAGGAGTTTTTTTAAAAATTTCACCAATTGCAAAAATATCAAAATCAATCCCACACTCATTGGCAATTGCTGGTAGATGAAGAACGGCGTTGGTTGACCCTCCAGTTGCAGCAACAATAGTTGCGGCATTTTCCAAAGCTTTTAAAGTTACTATATCACGCGATTTAATATTTTTTTCAATTAAATTCATCACCGCCTGTCCTGAGGCGTAAGCATATTCATCTCTAGATTCATATGGCGCTGGAGCACCAGATGAACCTGGTAATGCCAAGCCAATTGCTTCACTAACGCAAGCCATGGTATTTGCGGTGAATTGTCCTCCACACGCTCCAGCAGTTGGGCAAGCAACTTTAGCTAAATCTAATAATTCTTTATCAGAAATTTTACCAGCATCTCTTTGACCTACAGCTTCAAAAACATCTACAATGGTAACATCCTTATCATGAAATCTTCCTGGCAATATTGATCCGCCATACATAAAAACCGAAGGTACATTTAAGCGACACATCGCCATCATCATTCCTGGTAAAGATTTATCGCAACCAGCCAGCCCGATTAAGGCATCGTAACAATGTCCACGCATTGTTAATTCGATTGAATCTGCAATAACTTCACGCGAAACTAAAGATGATTTCATGCCCTGATGACCATTAGCAATTCCGTCCGTAACGGTAATGGTCGTAAATTCTCGCGGAGTTCCACCAAAATCTTTGACACCTTTTTTGGCAGGTTGCGCTTGACGCGCCAATGCAATATTACACGGAGCTGCTTCATTCCAAGCAGAAACGACTCCAACAAAAGGTTTTTGCAAATCCTCCTCACTCAAACCATTTGGATAAAGATCGGTTTTAATGTTGTAAAGCATAGTCTTGCGAGCCTCACAGCCATGTGAATTAGTAACATATCGCGATGGTAATTTTTCTTTGCTAATTTTGCTCATAAATTTCCAAAAAAATTATTATAAAAAAATTGTTTATTAAAAATATTTACGTTATCTTAAAAGCAAATTTTTTAACCAAAAGTGTTTTTATGCAGAAAAAAAATAACACGGCTTTTTCATTAATTGAGATTTCCATAGTAATAGTAATTGTTGGATTTTTGGTTGCAGCAATTACTCAATCAAAAAAACTTATCGCCCGAACCAGAATTAACACTGCTCGATCAAACACTTTGAGTTCACCGGTTTTATCAACACCTGGATTATTAGCTTGGTTTGAAACATCTTTAGATAAAAGTTTTATTGAATTAGAGCAAGAAGATATGACTCCAATCAGCACATGGTTTGATCTTAATACAAGTTCATCTCTTAAATTTAATTTAACTCAAAGCATTGCAAATAATCGCCCAAATTACATAATTAGGGGAATAAATGATTTACCGTCACTTGAGTTTCTTGGCAATAATTATTTGGAAATGCCATATAATTTAACTCTCAATCCAGTTAGTTTTTCAATTTTTATAGTTTCAAAAACCAAAATTTTTTCTGCCTCACAAGTTTCAACAATTTTATGCAATAATTCAGCAAATCGTGGTTTTATTATTAATAGTTTTTTGAATGGGGCAATTCCAAATTATCAAATTGCTCTTGGCGACAACACAACCTTAACTACGCAAAATTTAACTAGCCTTGGCAACGCTTTTAATAAAGCTGATTTAGTCACCATTATTCACTCAGGAACCAGCCTTACTAGTTATTACAACTCTGGAAACTCTTCAACAATTAACAATAATTTTGCAATTAATATTGATAAAAAATTAACAATTGGCGTTAATAATTGCAATTTAATATTAAGCAATTTTTTTCAGGGCCAAATTGGAGAAATTATATTTTTTGAACGCAATCTTAAAAGCGAAGAACGCATTTCAATCGAGAAATACCTAGGTCGCAAATGGGGCATAAAATTTTAGAATTTATAAAAATTATTTTACTTGAGAGTAAGTTTATTTTTATCTTTTTGATGAATTTCGAAGTAATTTTAAACCTTTAGTTAATAAATTTGTCATAGCTGTTGTTGCTGGAGATGGAGTTGGTTGGCGATTATCAGGATTAGTTCTGCTAGCTGCTGCGGGCTCATGCACCAGTGCCGGCTGATGTCTTAAAACATGGCAAAATGTTAAAATGTCAGTATCACTATTTATTGGTTTACTAGGTGTAGAAATATCATTATCTAAATTTGATTCACTATTTATTGGTTTACTAGGTGTAGAAATATCATTATCTTTAAGAAAATTTGATTCAGTATTTATTGGTTTACTAGGTGTAGAAATATCATTATCTTTAAGAAAATTTGATTCAGTTAAAACTTGGCAATTAAAATTGTTTCTGAAAAGAGGAAGAATAGTATCTCTGAAATTAGGAAGAATAGTATCTTTATTTAAAAATTCATTCCCAGTGTTTTTTAAAAATTCAGTAATTTCTTGAGAAAATTTATTTATAAAATCTTTATATGGTGATTGATTTGTTTGAAATTGATGGCCGTCTGGTAAAATAATTTTAAGTTCAAGCCCCATAACTTTAAGCCAACATTCGTTTTTCTTACCAATAATTCGCTGACACTCAATTTCATAAGTTTGCTGGGAGTCAGTTATTTGCGGATAGTTAGCTTCTTCTTTTTGCGCCTGAGGATTCTTTGGAACTAGTTGTGATGAAATTTTCAGACTATCCTCTATCGCAGAGAAGTCTTTACTAATGGTAACCCTAAGTTCAGTTAATTTTGTTTGCAATCGCTCTATTTTTTTTTGTTGGGCGCGAATTAATTCTTGTTGAGAAATTGTTTTTTGTTGGGCGCGAATTAATTCTTCTTGAGAAGCAGCGAATAGATGTTGTTTTCTGGCTTCTTGTGTTTGTTGGAGGATATCTTCTCCAGGGTCTCCTTTTTGAACTTGTAAATTTGGAAAGGATTGTTGTTTTTGAAATTCTTGGTCTGTTTGAGTTGTATTTCTCATTTGGGATTCAAGTAATGCTCTTATTATTTGTACCTGTCCTTTCTTGCTAGTTAAATGGCTAGCTCTAATTAATGCTATCGGATTTTTTTGAGCTGCTTTTGCCGCATCTCTAACAGCTTTCGCCGAAGGAGATGCAATTGAACCTTGATCATTGTTCATTCTTGGTGTAATAGCAGAATCTGTTAATACTGAAGAATTCGTGGTAGTTTGGCCTTGCATCATTTCTATAGCTTGTACTACTTTCATAATGGGACCATCATCAACTCCACTGGCGCGATGTGGAACTGTATCTCGAGCTTTAGCTAGAAGAGGTGCTTTTGGAGGTGAAAACACTAACTTTCTTGGCGTCCCTTGTCTTAGGCTTGCCACGGCGTCATGTGTATTTTTTGTGTACATGGTATTTTATTAATTTTTATTTTCTAAGTTATAACTGGCAGTTTTTTAAATATTTAATGCAGTTTTTTATTTAATCAAGAAGTTTTTTAATAAAAAAAATATAACAAATCCAACTTCATTAATATTTCTTAAATAAATTAAACTTAATAAAAAAAATATAGAAATAAATTAGTTAATTAATTTTTAAGTAAATAGATTTCAATAGTTGCTTACAAAAAATATATCAAATCAAAATTTCTTTTTAGAGGAGATTTAGAACTAAATTTTAGCTTAAAATAAGATAAGCTTTTTTGCTCATTATTTAATAAATATATTACAATTTTTAAGAAAAAAAGTCTAAAGAAAATTTAATATTATTATCTAAAAATCATGGCGCACTAAGCTCATAAAACCTAATTAATTTCTAAAACCATTTTTTATTTTTAAAAAACATCGCCAAAAGAATAGCAATTAAAAACATCATCGTTGAAAAAATATAAAAACCATTAGGGTTTTGGGATCCAGGAATATCGCTAAAATTCATCCCAAATAATCCGGTAAAAAAAGTTAAAGGCATAAAAATAATTGCCACAACGGAGAGTTTAAACATATTGCGATTAATTCGCTCATTGAGATAATGCATTAATTCATCTTGTAAAATTTTTGCCCGACTACCAACCTCTTCAGCCTCTTCTAGCATTTGACTAATATGGTCGAAATTTTCTTGAAAATGTCGACGCGAGAAGTCATTAATCCAATTTAATTCCAAATATCGCAATTTTCCAATCATTTCTTTTTGAGGTGCAAGATAGCGTTTAAATACGGCAATTTGTGAGCGAAGGGGGATGATTTCTTCGCGCAAATTTACGCTTGAGGAATGAGAAATTTTGTTTTCAATTTCGTCAATTTTATCGCCTATTGCGTATAGAAATGGTGATGTTGTCGATATACTTTGGTCAATTAAATTATACAAAAATTCTTCCGCACTTTTAATATTTATTCCGCGATCAATTTGGTTTTTTATTTCATAAACTGCACGCATATCTTGACGCTGGAGAGTTATGATACGATCCTTATCAATCCACATTCTAAGTGAAACCATTTCTTCTGGATCAACAGCGTTAAGACCAACGCTACGCATGATTACTAAAAGTCCATTATTAAATTCGGTAACGCGCGGTCGGGTTTCTTCAGCAATTAAGGCTTCGATAATTAAATGATCAATATAATTTACTTTTTGCAATAGCCATCTTTTAGAAAATTCATTATTGGCGTCAAGATGAACCCAAGATAATCCTTCATTTTTTAATTCTCCAGCTACTCTACTCTCTTCTACTTTTAAAGCTTTATTATCTTGGTTAAAGGAATAAGAAAATAATATATGATCGTGTTTATTCATTTTAAACAAATATTTTAGTTATTAATAATTTACTGCAATTATTGTTAGTTTAAAATTACTTTTCTTTATTATAAATATAGTTAATAAATTTCAAGTAAAATTTATTAGGTAAGTGACGCAAAAATTTCATAAAAAAAGTAAATTTTTTTGGAAAATGAATTTCAAAATCTTTACGCTCTAATCCTTCAAAAATATACTCACTAGCTTTATTAGCTGAAATTAAAAAAGGCATTTTAAAATTATTTTTTGCAGTCAAATCGGTAGCAACAAATCCTGGATTTATAATCGATAAATCAATTTTATTAGCCGATAATTCTGGATAAATTCCTTCAAATAAATTTATCAGACCTGCTTTTGATGCACCATATGCAAATGATTTTGGTAGTCCACGATAACCTGCTACACTTGCAATAACAGCGATATGTCCAGAATTTTGCTTGATCATTTTTTTACCAACAATATCAAGAAAATTAAGCGCAGAAACTAGATTAACATTAAGAATTTCTAAAGCTAATTTATAATCAAAATCATGTAAATTCATTTGATTATAAATTGCGGGAGCAAAAATTACCAAATCAATTTTGGTAAATTTTTGTAAAATAACTTGGGTAGAAATTTCGAAATTATTGTAATCAACTACATCAAAAGCAAAAACCTCAATTTGATTTCCTAAATTTTTATTAACAGAAATTTCTTGCTGAATATTATTTAAATTTTCGATTCTTCGTGCAGAAATTATAACATTCCAACCTGCTGAATAATATTTTTTAGCAAGCTCTAAACCTATTCCACTACTAGCGCCAATGATCCAACAATTTTTCATTTTTTAAATGCCGATTTTTTTAAAACCAATGGTAAGCGTTGCCACTTTGAAACCAAATTTTTTAATCGTTGAAATGTTAATCAATGAATCATTATCGATTAAATACATCCAATCATTAATGGCAAAATTATATTTTTTATCACCAACTGGTATCGATAAAACATATTGCATTCTAAGGGCATTGCCATATTGCTCACCTTTCGCAATTCCAATAACATCATGAGCTTGCGCTGTAAAGTTATTATCATCAGTCATCTTAATATGCCATTTTCTTTGATCAGTTTTTTTATCTGAAAAAATAAAATCTTCTTTAAGAATTCCTTCATTACCTTGCCAAGAGCCAAACATTTTAACTGTAAAAGTTTTGATAACTTTACCGCGATGATCTTGGAGTATTCCGTATGCTTCGAGCGAACCACGAAAAAAATTGCGAACATCAAATTTCGGCATATTTTCTTGATAAATCTTTGGGCTAGCTGAAGAACATGAGAAACCAAACATGAGCATAAAAATTAAAGTTAAAGAATTTAGAGTAATTTTATGCATATTTATTATAAACCAATATTATTTTTTAAAAATCTTTGATTTTTCTTAAGCTACGCAATCTTATAATTATGTAAATTTTTAGCAATGATGGAATTACTGAATAAACATAAGGAATTGCCCATAAGCCTTTATTGGCATAGCTACCAATTTTATAATCAAAGAAACCTAACACAATTAAACTTGCCGATGAAGCAATAACTAATCCGAGCTTAACAAACATATTCCATACCGCGATGTAAGAAGCAACTTTTTCTTTTTTATCGTAAATTAAATTGGCGATAATTGCAGGAGGAATAATTAAATCTGCACCCAAAAACATTCCCGACGCGAAACAAACAATAAAAAATAAATCCGCGTTAGCTTCTCCAAGTAAGCAATTAAAAATAAAAGTTATCACGCTTCCAACTAATGAAATGATCCAAATTTTAATCATCCCATGTTTTTGAGCCAACCTTTTCCACATGCCGATAAAAATACAACCTGCCAAGAAATATACACCGAGAAAAAAACCGAGTTTTGACGAGGAACGAAGTACATCTTCAACATAAAAGAAAATTACCGAAGCTGGAATACTAACGGCAATAGCGTTAATAAAAAATATTTTCAAATAATTCATGAAAATTTTATTAGTGCGAATTTCGTTAAAAACATTTCTAAAACTAATGCGTGTATAATTTTCGATTTTGTTAATTTTCAATGTTCTAAAGAAAACAATTAATACCACAAAAATTAAAACAACAAAAATTGCACTCGAGTAGACGTAAGTTGTTTTCGAATCGCTCGTGACAAAAATTGATAAGATACTAGGTAGAATCGAGGCAGTTAAAATACCCACTAAACCACAGAATTCCTTTGCCGAGTTAACCGCTAATCTTTCTTTTTGATTTTTAGCGATAAATACCGCAATAGCTTCGTAATTAATAATTGCAAAGTTAAAGAAGGTATAAGTTGCAATCAAAGAGATAACAAACCATACGCAAATCATATCTTTATTAAAGGAAATTGGTGGATTAAATAAACTAAAAAATGATATAGCTAACAATACCGAACTATATAAAATTATTCTTTTTTGAGAGATTTTTTTATGAATGAAATAGCTCGATAAATAACCAACAAAAGGACCTTGCAACATATCAACTCCTCGGGCAATTAACAGCAAAACTCCAAGCAACGATAAATTAACGCCATATTCTTTTGCGTAAAAACCATTGATATTTACATAAATTGGTAAACCTACAAATGCAAGAGGCAATGATAAAATTGCATAGCTAAATAATTGTTTTTTATTAATCATTTTTTTCTCCTAAGATTGTTGAGGTCATTTGGGGATAGCTTGAATTCTTGCTTAGCCAGATATCGACAAAATATCTAGCTAACTTTAAATCATTAATAGAACCAACTAAATGATGATTTAAAAATAGATCCACTCCTTTTTGTGGTGAAAATATAGCTACTTTGCTATCGCCTTTTTTTACATCAAGAAAAATCTTATTGAATTCCCCTTCATAGACAATTAATTCGTTTTTATTGGAAATATTTTGTATTCGTGCAATTTCTTGAATGGTTCTTTTTACTAAATTTTCTTTGCTAAAATTTATTTTATAGATGATTTCTATAGCAAATTTTTTTTGATAAGAGAATTTTTGGTCTTCGCTAAAAAGCTTGATATTGTAGACGTTAAAGCTATAAACTTTTAAGTCATATTGACCGATTAAATTTGGCGTAACTAAAATTTTAGTAATTTCATTTGCTAAATTACCTTTTAACGAATCATCAATTTCTTTAAAGCTAGTAGAAAAAAATAATATTAAAGCAAATGCAATTATTTTAAACATATTTTATTGTTTTTTAATAAGTTCGAATTGAACAACACTTGTTCTTTCAGCGCTAAAACCAGCTATGCAATAAGCCAGATAAAAACGCCATTTACGAATAAATTCCTCAGAAAAACCTAATCGACGAATTGCTTCATGATTTTGATCAAAATTTTGCAACCAGATTTTTAATGTTTTTACATAATCTTGCGCAAAAGATAATTCACTTATTACAGAAAAATTATATTGACTAGCAAGCTCGAAAATAATCGATTTTGAAGGAAGAACACCACCCGGAAAAATATGTTTTTGAATAAAATCAACGCGATTTTTATAATCAGCAAAGACTTTTTCATCGATGGTAATTATTTGCAAAATTGCCTTACCATTGACGCGTAAACAACGATTAAGAATTTGAAAATATTTATGCCAATATTCTTGACCAACCGCTTCAAACATTTCGATAGAAACAATATTATCATAAATCCCTTTTTCATCACGATAATCTTGTAAGTAAATATCAACTTGCGACTTAAAATTGAGAAGGCGATTTAGTGCAAAATTTCTTTGCTGTTGCGATAATGTTAAGCCAGTAATTTTATAATTAGACTTGGCTGCCTGTTCGATAAATCCACCCCATCCACATCCTATTTCTAAGATGGTTTCACCGCATAATTTATTAATGATTGATTGATATTTTTGATTTTGCGCTTGCGCTAAATCAATATTTTTATCAAGAAATAATGCGCTAGAATAACTCATAGTTTTATCCAGCCATAATTCATAAAATTCATTTCCTAAATCATAATGATAGCTTATGTTTTTTTTACTACCCGATAAAGTATTTTTCTTAAAAAAATTTTTAAAATAAAGCAATAAAAACTGGAATTTCTTAGCATGAAAAAAACGCTCTAAACAATTGGCATTATTGGTTAAAAATGTAAGTAAATTAACGACATCACTACTATGCCATTTTTTATTTATATATGACTCACCAAAAACAATATCACCACCTAAAATTAATTGCTCGATAATAGTTTCATCTTCAATTGTAATATCAGCATTTGACCCAACTTTTTTGCCAACAAATTCAAAATTTACATCTGATTGCTTAAGCTTGACCAATAAAGAACCATATTCGATATTTTCGAAAGCTTGTTTTAGAAAATCATTTTTTTTCATAATATTTTAAACTTTTATCAAAATTAATTTTAACGATTAACAAATTTTATTTAAAAAATTTTAATCATGATTAGTGGTAATATTTTTTGGAATTTTATTGGGATTTGCAATATATTTATTTCTTTTAAAAAATAATTTTAATGCTTGCCAGTGAATAAGAAAAATTACTTGGAAAGTTAAAAATGGAATTTGCAAAAAAGCCCGTAAAAGATTGCTACTGTTATGCGGCTTAATGTCATAAGAAATTACACTTGTTAATAAATTTTTTTTATCTTCGATTACATAATCAATCCATACGGCAATTTTATCAACGACGAAATTTACACGAAATTTATATTTTCCAACAATTTCAAAAAAAGGTGAGACGTAAAAATTTTTACTACATTCAAACCATTGATCTGAGGTTATAATTTCCTTATTTTCATTATAAACAAGGTAACAATGATTCTGAGAAAAAGTATTATTTACTTCAAATAAAATTGCTCGCAAATTATTTTCATCATCAACACAAAACCAAAAGCTAACCGGATTAAAAACATATCCAAAAATACGAGGATGCGTAAAAAGAAAAATTTTTTTAACATATTCATCAAGATTTTTTTCATAAAGTAATTGGCGCATCCATAGTTCCAAACTAGATCCATCTCGTTTACCATGATCTTTTATATAAAAACTAAAAATGTTAAACTTATTAAGTGAAAAAAATTTACACTTAAGATTGTCGATTTTACTTATATCGAAACAAATATAAAAAACTTTATAAAGGAATTTATTAATTTTTGGAATTGTCCTTAAATGCATAAGATTAGCATAAACTAACATTAGGCTAGGAAAATTTTTAACCCTAGAAGAAAAAATTTTATCGTTATTTTTTGCCCCAAAAAAAATATTTAAAAAATCATAATAAAATTTTTTTAGAAATTTTTTTTGTAAATTAATAAAATTTTTTATAATTTTTATAACTGCCATGGAGCCTTTATTTGCAGTTGATTTAACACTTTTAATGCTGAACTTATTCCATCTTCATGAAAACCAAATGCTTGATAAGCTCCGCAAAAATAAATCTGGTCTTGTCCTTGCATTTGAGAAATTTTATTTTGTGCTAATATTGCTTCGCTATCAAATATGGGATGTTCATATTCATAGCTAGCAAAAATGTCATCCTTGGAAATTTCTTGATTTGGATTTAAAGTTACAAAAAGTGGATATTTTTCATCAATTCCTTGCAAATTATTCATCCAATAACTTACCGCTAATTGGTCGCTTTGGTTATTTTTACAGCTGTAAACCCAACTTGCCCAAGCTTTCTTAGCTTTTGGCATAACTGATTGATCCTTATGCAAAATTGCTAGATTCTTTTGATATTTAATATTTTTTAATATTTTCTGTTGAATTTCAGTAGGATTAGTTAGCATCTTTAGAGCTTGATCGCTATGAGTTGCAATGACTATTTTATCAAACTCTTCTTGAGATTTTTCACTAACAACGACTAGCTTTCCTTGTTCATTTTTATAAATTTTTTTAACTTGATCATTTAAACTATAATGCGTAGAGATTTTTTTAGAAATTTTTTCAACATAACTACATGATCCACCTTCAACAGTATACCATTGCGGTTGATTGGTAACTGATAATAAACCGTGATTTTTAAAAAAATTGACAAATGATTGCGCGGGGTAATCAATTATTTTATCAAGTGGCGAACTCCAAATAGCTGATGCCATGGGCAAAAGATAATATTGCTGAAAATATTTTTTTACTCGCAAATCTTCTAAAAAATTTTTGAGAGTATAATTGGGTAAACAATCTTTTTTAAGAAGTTCAAGAGCTTTTTTATTGAAGCGCAAAATGTCGAAAATCATTTGCCAAAAACGCGGATTAAATAAATTTTTTTTCTGCGCAAAAAGGCTTGCAAGCGATGTTCCGGCGTATTCTAATTTAGAGTCATCAATCTTTGCAGCAAAAGACATATTACTTTTTTTTATGTCAACTTGCAAAAGTTCAAAAAATTTTACCAGATTTGGATATGTGGCAAAATTAAAAACTATAAAACCCGTATCAACAGAAATATCACGACCATTATAATTAATTTTTGCAGTATTTGAATGACCTCCCAAATAATCATTTTTTTCATAGAGCTTTATGTCGTAATGATCACTTAAGAAATATGCGCAGGTTAATCCTGAAATTCCCGAACCAATAACAGCGATTTTTTTTGGCAGTTGATTTGTCATTAAATTTTAAAATTAATTTTTAATAAATTAATGATTGGAATTATTTTTACGACGCTTCCTTGCAATTATGTTTAAACTCTCGACGATAAGAGTAAAAACTAATGAGAAATAGAGGTAACCTTTAGAAATTTCAATGTGAATTCCATCGGCAAGCAATATTATTCCTATCATTAAAATAAAAGCCAAGGCAACGATTTTTAATGATGGATAATTTTGTAAAAAATAACTAATTTTTTCGGAAGCAAACAACATCGCAATCATGGAAATTGTTATGGCAGTAACAATAACGGGAATGTTATTAGTCATTGCAACTGCAGTAATTATTGAGTCAAATGAAAATACAAAATCGATTATAACTATTTGAAAAATCGCTGCTAACATATTTCGAGCGGAACCATTTTTGGTTTTTTCATCGGATGAGTTATCGTTAAAAAAAATATCGCAAATTATTTCCCAACCACTTTTGGCAATTAAAAATAATCCACCGAAGAATAGCAGGAAATTTTTAAATGAATAACCTTGCTGCCCAATGAAAAAAAGTGGATCGGTAAAACTCATAACCCATGATAGAGTTAGTAACATTATAATTCGAATAACAAAGGCGCAGGATAGGCCGAAAAGTCGAGCTGTTTTTCTTTTTTTAGATGGGAGCTTAGATACTGCTACCGCTATAAAAATCAAATTATCGATTCCTAATACTATCTCTAAAAAAGTTAAAGTTAATAAACTAAATAAGATATCATATGTTAAAACTTCCATAAATCTAAAAACTAATTATTTTTTGTTGATATAAAAAACTTAACAAGGGTTGAATCGCCAAACCTAAAATTGCAAAGTAATCGCCCTTAACACTTGCAAAAAGACATTTGCCAAAAGACTCGTATTTATAGCTTCCAGCACATCCCCAGGATTGATCTTGATCAACATATTTTTCTATTTGCGATAAATTTAAATCATGCATTTGCAACCGCACTTGTGAAAAATTTTCAAAAATAATTTGTGAATTGAAAGCAATAACCGAGGCATTATTTTGAAAATGAATTTTTCCTGAAAATTTTTGTAATTGAGAAATCGCTTCTTGACGATTTTTTGATTTAGAAATTTCGAAACCCTCAAATTCACAAGCCTGATCTGAGCCAATTACATAACATTCAGGGAATTTTCTGCTAACCGATAATGCCTTTTCTTTGGCTAGAAAAATTGATAAATCTTGCGGTTTTAAGTTAGAATATTTTGATTTTTCTTGGTCTTCATCAAAAAATGGTTTTTGGATCGAAAAATCTAAGCCACTTTCAACCATAAGTTGTTGACGAATTTTTGAAGTTGAAGCTAAAATAATTTTTTTGTGCGAAACAATTAACATTCTTGCGAATTAATTTTAATCATGTTTAAAAAGCGATCCTCTAATACTGGATCACCTTTAAAATTTCCAAGCATTGACATGGTAATCGTTGATGCTTTATCTTTATGAATTCCACGAGTAGTCATACATTGATGTTTAGAATCAATAAAAACTGCTACACCCTTAGGATTCAAAACCTCTTGAATCGTTGTGGCAATTTGAATTGTAAGAGTTTCTTGAGTTTGTAAACGTTTTGCAAAAATATCAACTAGACGCGCAATTTTACTAATTCCTACAACTTTTTTATTTGGAATATAAGCAACATGAGCAACTCCAATAAAAGGAACCATGTGATGTTCACAATGTGATTCCATGCGAATGTTTTTTATTAAAACAATTTCTTCGTAACCATCAATATCCTCAAAAGTTTTACCGAGAATTTCCTTAGGATCACTATCATAGCCCGAGAAAAAATCGCGATATGCTTTAGCAACTCTCATCGGCGTATCAATTAAACCTTCGCGATCAGGATTATCTCCTGCCCAAGAAATAAGGGTTCTTACCGCTTCTTGTACTTCTTTAATGGCTGGTCTTTTGTTCATGTTTGTAGAGTTATTATTTTTAGACATTTAAAAAATTTATAAAATTATTGTAATAAAAAACTTTATTAAAGTTAGGATTGCATTGTAAAGTTTTATTTTTAATTTAGTAAAGAAATAATTTTTAGTTCAATTGATTTTAAATTTAATAATTGCAAAATAAATTGAAAGAATAAAGATTATTTTTTTTAAAAACCAAGTCTACATAAATAATATGAAAAAAATCATTCTTGAAAAAAAATTCATCTCATTAAAACTTTTGACTATAACTCTAATATCATGTTTAGCGTTTGCAAATGCTAATGCAAGCAATATAGCCATTCTTGATCTTGAAAAAATTATTAAAGAATCAAAAGCGATGCGCGATATTCAAAACAAGGTCAATAAAAGGCAAGATGAATATCAAAAAGAAGTTACCAAAAAACAAAATGATTTAGAAAATGAACAAAAATCTATTGAGGCAAAAAAGACAGTTCTTTCTAAGGATGGATTTGAAAAAGAAGTACAAAAATTTGAGAAAAAAGTTGATGATTTAAAAACCTATGTTGATCGTAAACAAAATAGTTTGAAAAAAGCATCAATGGAATCAATGAGTAAAGTCAATGAAATTATTAAAGAAATTATTGGCGAAATCTCAAAAGATAAAAATTATGAAGTTATAATTCCTGCTTCACAAACCGTTTTCTTTGAAGACTCCCTTGATATTAGCGAAGAAGTTCTGAAAAAATTAGATAAAAAAATTACCAAAGTTGAAGTAAAATTTGAATAATTATTTACGATTTGAAAACTTTTGATATGCATCAATTAAAATCGATCGATTAACTTTGGTGTATCTTTGCGTTGTAGCTAAACTTTCATGTCCAAGTAGGTCTTGGATCGACCTTAAATCACTTCCACCTTCAAGTAAATGAGTTGCGAATGAGTGACGAAAACTATGTGGAGTTATCGTTTCACTTAAATTCAATTTTCGCCGGATAGTTTTGATCAAGAAATTATAATCAAATCTTGTCATGGTTTGTTTATTATTGTTTAAAAATATTGGCTGATAACCATTTAAATCAAAGGGTAATTCATGTAAATATTCATTAATCGCTTGATTAACCTTGGCTAATAATGGAACTATTCTTTGTTTTTTTCCCTTACCCATAACCACCAAATCCCTTTTATTCTCAAGAGCAAGGAGGTTGACTCTCAATGCTTCGGAAATCCTTAAGCCAGTGCCATAAATCAAATAAAGCAATGCTTGATCTCGCTTAACCTGCCAAGAAATTTTTCTAATTTGCCCAACTGCTTCGATAATTTTTCTAATATCCACCACATCGATAGGTCGGGGTAATGGTTTAATATTTTTAGGTGTTTTCAATTTCTCAACTTCACGGTTTTTAAGAAGTGAATTACGATTTAAAAATTTAAAAAAACTTCTAATTACCGCAACTGCTCTTGCATTAGAACTATTTACGTGATCCTTAGATCTGAAGCTGAGCCACTTGCGCAAATCATGCAAATTTATTTCTTCCAAAAAATTTACATTTACAATTTTTTCTTTCATATTAAACAGGAATTTAATAAAATAAAAAATATCGTTCTTGTAAGCTTTAAGAGTGTTAATTGAATATTTTTTTTCAACCTTTAAAAATTCAAGAAATTGATCAATTAAATCCAAGATTTTTTTATCACATAAATTATTTATATCTAATTCTTTTAACATTTTTTATGAAAAATTATTTATTAATAATATTTTTAACAATTTTAACATTTACTAACGTAAGCTATGCGCAAGAAAATATTAAAATTCAGTCCAACTCCCAAAAAATCACTCCTGATTCAAGCGATTCCTTTAACAATCCTAGTAGTTTAAAAAATTTAAATAGAAGTCAATTTAAAAATGATTTTTATCAATTAATAAATTTTTATCAACCACAAATTAATCCGCTTTATTGCGCCATTGCAAGTTCTGTTATGATTATAAATGCTTTAAATTATGGCGAAATTAATAATCAAATAGCCAATCAAATCACTAAACCAAATGGAGATATTGTTGAATATAAAATTCTTACGCAACAAAATTTCTTAAACAAAGCAACGGACAAAATAAAAAATCGCGATATAATTAATTTTAAAAAACCCTCCTCTATCATAAAAGAAGGCAATAAGCGTCATGAAATTTTTGATCCAGGATTAACATTAAGCCAATTATCGGTTATTTTAGAAGAGGTTTATCATTTAGATGTTACCAAAATTCATCTGACTGAAAGCGATCAGATAAATGAATTTCGTAAACGGCTTATGAATGTATTGCAAGATCAAAATAATTTCATCCTTGCTAATTTTGATGGCAAAATTCTTAATAAAACTTCAAATGGTCACATTTCACCGATCGTTGCATATAATCAATTCAATGATGAAGTTTTGATTCTTGACAGCGCATTACATAAAAATAAATGGTTTTGGACATCGCTTGAAACTATTGTCAAAGCAATGAATACCAAAGATGGTGACAATTATCGTGGATATTTAATAATAAGCAAAAAAAATAATTGAAACAAAAGTTAACAAATTTAAATTAGATAAATCATAATTTATAATAATTAAAAAATCCCTATAGATCCCTAAAAAACCTTAAAGAAACTATAGAATTTTTAGTAAATAAATTTTTAGTGATTCATTGCTTAAAGTAACTATTTATACAACTTTTTTAATATCATTATAGCTCTAGAAAATCAAGGTTTGAAAGATTTTTTTTAAAAAAACTAAAAAAATTACTTGCCATAAAAAAAATAATGTGCGAAAAATGTAAGTGTCGGGAGTGTGCTAAATAAAATAACTTTTACAGTAAATAGGTACACACGCTGGGTTTGCGTGGTGGTGGCTCCCGACATTTATGTTGCTATTTTGAAAATTATTTAGCCTGTTTGTTAAATAATCATGAATTTTTTACCCGCCGCTTTCTCCTACTCTCTCATATTTCTAGGCAATTTAAATAATATTTAAAAATTAATGTTTGTGATTTTAAAAAACTTCAAATAATTTGATTTAGATAAATTACTAAACTTACAATTTTAAAATTTAAATTTTTAAAAAATACTCGATGCCAATTACCCAAAAAAATATAAATCAAAATAATGACATGTGGAATAACGGTGATTTTGACCTAGAAAGGCTTGACTACAACCATATTGATGATTTGGAAAAAGATGGCTTAATTGATGATTATTTTGACGATTTGAACAGCGCCGCGAATAAATCAAATATCAAGGATTCGCAAATCGCCAAACTACCAGCAACTAATGGTAAAATTTTAGCAGTTGAAAATGATCATCATAAAACTCAAACTTCTTATCCTTTAACTTACATCCCTCTATGCAATCACACAACATACTCGCTTTGTCAAGGTGCAATAAAAATCCCCGATTTAATTGATCGCGCCAAACATTTTCAACTTCCTGCCCTTGGAATAAGTGACTCACAAAATTTATTTGGCGCACTTGAATTTTCAATCGCCTGCAAGAAAGCTGGGATTCAGCCAATTTTAGGCTGTGAATTAATGATAAATTTTAAGATTGTTGAGCAAAAAAATCCTTCTACTCTTGACATACAAAGGTCACTTTGTCCAACAACCCTAATTGCCTATAATTGCGAAGGTTATAAAAATTTAATGTTTTTGGTAAGTCAATCATATCTTAATCGCCAAAACTCTATTACCCCCTACATTGATTTTAACTTTTTAAAAGACAAAGCTAATGGATTAATTTGTCTATCAGGAGCGACATTTGGAATTCTAGGTAAAATGTTTTTAAATGACCAAGATAAATTAGCTGAAAAATTTTGTGATGAGTTGGCACAAATTTTTGATAAAAATTTTTATATAGAAATAACTCGTCACGGCACTAAAGAAGAAGATCTTACGGAGGATAAATTTCTAAAACTTGCCATTCGAAAAAACTTACCAATAATTGCCAGTAATCATGTTTATTTTTTAAAAAAAGAAATGCATGAAGCGCAAGACATTTTATCTTGCATCTATGAAGGTCTTTTAGTTAATGCTCCAGATCGTAAAAAAAATTCCCCTCATCAATATCTTAAAGATCCGCAGGAATTTGCGGAACTTTTTAGTGATCTCCCTGAGGCTTTAGAAAATTCAATCAACATTGCTCGCAAATGTCAGACCATGGCATTTGAACGCCCCCCTACTCTTCCAAAATTTAGCAATGAGAAAGATTTCGATGAAAAAACTGAATTAAAAAACCAAGCTCATCAAGGTTTAAAAGTTAGATTAGCCAGTAAATTTATACTCGAAGAAACTGATATTTCTTCACAAGCTATTATTGAAAAACAATATTTTGATCGCCTTGATTATGAGTTAGGAATTATCATTAAAATGAATTTTTCTGGTTATTTTTTAATCGTTTCTGATTTTATAAAATGGGCAAAAAAACATGAAATTCCAGTTGGACCGGGTCGCGGATCTGGGGCTGGTTCAGCAGTTGCTTGGTCTTTACAAATTACTGATTTAGATCCATTACGCTTTGGCTTGCTCTTTGAAAGATTTTTAAATCCCGAAAGAGTTTCAATGCCAGATTTTGATGTTGATTTTTGTCAATTACGTCGCGATGAAGTAATCAATTACGTTCAAGAAAAATATGGCAATGATTATGTTGCGCAAATAATTACTTTTGGAAAATTGCAAGCACGCGCAGTATTGAAAGATGTTGGGCGTGTTATGAACATGCCATATAGTCAGGTTGATCGCATTTGTAAATTAATTCCTTTTAATGCCGTTGAAGCAGTTACTCTTGAGAAAGCCATTACCATGGATAAGGATTTACAAAATGCTATTAAGGAAGATCCCCAGATTACTAAATTGGTTGATATTAGTTTGAAATTGGAAGGGCTTAATCGCCACGCTTCTACTCATGCTGCAGGATTGGTAATTGGCGACCGCCCTCTTCACGAAATTTGCGCATTATATAATGATCAAGGCTCAACAATGCCTGCTGTTGGTTATTCGATGAAATATGCTGAATCAGCAGGTTTAGTAAAATTTGACTTTCTTGGGTTAAAAACTTTAACAACTATTTTTGAAACTGTTAAATTAATCGAAAAAACTCGCGATAAAAAAATTGATATTAACAATATTCGTCTCGATGATAAGCAAACTTTTAAAATGCTTGCAAGCGGTGATTCTGTAGGGGTATTTCAAATTGAATCCTTGGGTATGCGTTCTGTTCTTCGTCAAATGCGTGCCGATAAAATTGAAGATATTATCGCCTTAATTTCTCTTTACCGCCCTGGGCCAATGGATAATATTCCCACTTACATCAAACGGAAACATGGCGAAGAAAAGATCGAATATCCTCATCCGCTTTTAGCAACTGTTTTACAAGAAACTTATGGGGTAATTGTTTATCAAGAGCAAGTCATGGAAATCGCTAAAATTCTATCTGGCTATAGTCTTGGAAGTGCTGATTTACTTAGGCGAGCTATGGGTAAAAAAATTAAAGAAGAAATGGAGCAGCAACGCGAGATATTTGTTTTAGGTGCAAAAAAAAATAATATTGGCGAAAATCAAGCTAATGAAATTTTTGATCTAGTCGACAAATTTGCTGGATATGGTTTTAACAAATCTCACGCTGCAGCATACGCCATGATCTCATATCAAACCGCTTACCTTAAAGCGCATTTCTTACCAGAATTTTTAACCGCTTCAATTAATCTTGAGATCGATAATACCGATAAAATTAATATTTTTTTGCAAGAAGCAAAGAGTCACAATATTCCTGTTTTATCCCCAGATGTTAATCTAAGTGAAGGTTTTTTTGCCATTGAAAAATTAACATAAAAAACTTCATTTTTTAAAATTAAATCTTAATTAATAAAGCCAGAATACCAATACCAGATGCCATCATCAATCCCATTTTAATAGTAATATTAAGTTCAAGATTTTTCATTTTTAAATTAAATTCTTTTTTACTAACAAGATTTTCAACATCGTTTTTAAAATCAAAGCGAATGCTTTTTATTTCAGCCCTAAACTCTTCAATATCCCACCTAACTTCTTCGATGTCATTCTTAACATCTTCGATGTCATTCTTAACATCTTCGATGTCATTCTTAACTTCTTCGATGTCATTCTTAACTTCTTCGATGTCATTCTTAACTTCTTCGATGTCATTCTTAACTTCTTCGATGTCATTCTTAACTTCTTGAATATCGCTTTTAACATTCTCAATGTTACGCCTAACTTCTGTTTCAAATTTTTTAAATTCATTCTTAGTTAGAAGATTTTCAAATTGGTTATTTTGGAAATTAAGTAGGCTATAAGCTAATTGCTCAGCTACATTCTGAGTCATTCCAGCGTTTTGCATTTTTTTTGAAAAAGTTAGTGTGTCGAACATGTTATTTTCAATTAATGGTGAATTAATCATATAAATTTATTTAAATGGTGCAAAAAAATATTTATTAAATATCGGTTTAAAACTGTTTACTTTAAACAATATATAAATTAATTGTAGTTTAATAAAACTTTTAGTCAATATTTTATTTATAAAGTTATTATTTATTTTCAGAGATTATTTTTTCGCATATTTTATACAACTTATCGGAAACAATTTCGGCGGTATATTCAGAAAAAAATTGTTTATTTGCATTAGATGCCATTGTTTTTGCCAACTCTTGATTATTAATTAATTTTATAACAGCTTCAGCAATTAAATTAACAATTTGCTGATCATCATCCTTGGAAATTTTTAAACCCGTAACTCCATCTTCAATTATTTCATCAGGTCCCCAACTATTGCTAGTAATGATTGGAGTTGAATAAAGCATGGCGTCTAAAATAGCAATACCAAAGGTTTCATATTTTGAAGGTAAAATAAAAATATCAATATTACTAAAAAATTCTTTTTTATCATCAACCCAACCCAAAATTTTTAGATTATTTTCAACTCCCAATTCTGTGGCTAAATTTTCAAGTTTTTTTTGTTCAACTCCAACTCCCCCAATTGAAAATTCAACTTCAATATTTTGCTCTTTAAGAATTTTTATAGCTCTAATTACCTTATCATAATTTTTTTCTTCAGCCAATCTTCCCAATGATCCAAGACGAGTTTTTTTAGCAAATGGCGGTTTAATAAGTTCCTTAAATTCTTGCGGAACCTCAATCATGTTAGGAATTGATAATGATCTATTTGCTGAATTTCCAGCTTTTATCATTTCCTTCATAAAAAAAGAATTAACCGTCAAAATATAATCAGCTTTAAGAAATTTAGCTGGGTTTATTCCGTGATCAATTACTGCTATTGGTATTTTTTTAAAAATCAAAAATCTTGCTGCGCGAGAGTATAATAAAGCGCGACCAGAATGGCAAATAACAATATCAGGATTAAATTTAAAAAAAACCCAAGCTAATTTTAAAATTGAATAAATATCGCCTTGGTTAATCGCTGGCAATTCAATAATTTCTGAATTAGTTTTTTTTATTTCATCGAGCAAAAAAATTTTCGATTTTATTACCGAAACTACCTTAACCCCTTTAAGGGCAAGATATTTTGAGTAATCAATAAAACATCTTTCAACCCCTAAAATCTTGTTATTATGAGTAGCTCTTTTGTAGTTTAGAAGAATGTTAACAACTTTCATTTAATATTATTTCTTAATTAAATTGGGTATGTTACGACGGTATTTGTCAATTTCTGCGCGAGATAATTCGAATTTAGCCAAATCCTTTCCAGCCAACTTAATACCGGAGGTAGCTTTAACTTTAGCAGGATTAACCTGTTGCCCTTTGTAAATAACTTCGAAATGAAGATGCGGACCAGTTGATCTTCCTGTTGAACCAACATAAGCTACAATGTCTCCTTGCTTTACTTTTGCACCAACGTGAAATTTTTTGTTAAAACGCGATGCATGTCCATAAGCTGTAGCATAATCTTGATTATGCTTTATTTGTACATAATTTCCATAACCACCCTTGATACCCATATATGCAACAACTCCGCTTCCCGCAGCCATTATCGGCGTTCCTGTAGCTGCAGCAAAATCCGAACCTTTATGCATTTTTGAATAACCCAAAATTGGGTGACGTCTCATTCCAAAACCAGAGGATACTCGCGCGCCATTAATTGGCGTACGTAAAAGTGATTTCTTAACTGAATTTCCCTTACTGTCAAAATACTCAATTCTTTGGTCAATCTTATGCATGTAAATATCGATATTTCTACTAGAAAGAGTAATTGATGAATAAAGAACATTGCCATCGCGAATTTTCTTGCCAGTTTCGTTATAAAAACTTTCAACCAGCATTTCAAATTTATCACCCTTGTGAAGATCGCGCTGGAAATCAATATCGTAACCGTAAAGGTTAATCATATTCATCATCGAAGTTGGGGAAATTCCTGAATTCACCCCATCAACAAATAAACCTTTTTTTATTGATCCAGAATAGCGCGAAATATAGCGACTAAGTTTAACATTTTCTTCTTTAGCGCTGTAGGTACCATCTTGATTGCGATAAGAGCTAAATTGCGTATTTAGCGATGGCGAAATTGTAACGGTGTTAATCACCACCTTTCGATTAAGATTGTCATTTTGATTGGCGCTGTTATTTGGCGCTTTATTAAGATGAATTTTAGAGCGGTAAGTTATAGTTATCATATCACCAACAGCAAGATTTTTTGGTGAGGTAAATTTTTTTATTGAATTTAAAATTGCAAAAATATCTTGCTCTGAGGTACCGATATCACTAAGAATCTTAAGTAAAGTATCACCATGCTTGATTCTTCTTTCAACGATTTGATCTTCGTCAATATCGAAGTCTATTTGAATTTCAGATATATTAATTTTTATTGGTGTTGAAGCAATTTTGCGGAGTTTTTTATATTGATATTCCGATATAAAAAAACTAGAATAATCATAGATTTTGAAAACTCCAAAACATAAAATAATCGATAAGCTAATCGGCTTAAATAAATGATGTTCGATTAAAAAATCTACAAGATATTTAAACCTACCCCGCTTATTTGCAGACTTGGTTGATTTATAAGAATGTTTTATTAAAGAAAATATTTTTTTCAAAATTTTTTGTAATTTATTTAACAATTTATAATTGAACTATAAATTTCAATCAAGCTTATAATCTTGGCTCAGTCAAGTAATAGGGGCTAACCTTGACTAATAAAGCTTTCAATTTAGAATTATTACCTTAATTATTAAATTTTAAATGAGAATAGTTTTTTTAATTAAATAATTTTTTAATAAAAATCCAATTTTGTAAAACTTAAAATACAAATTTTTATTTTTTAAAATATAATCCAAATTTTATAAACAAATGGTTAAAAAAATTCCTAAAAAAAACAATCAAAAAAAAATTACCAAAACTAAAGCTAGCGATAAAAAACCTAATATAAAAAAAACCACTAAAAATAAGACTTCTAAATCTTTGAAAACAAATTCAAAAACTGCAACTAAATCGTTGAAAACAAATTCAAAAACTCCAAAAGCAAAAACTCCAAAAGCAAAAATTAAATTGACAAAAAAACTTTTTAAAAAATCAAATAAAAAACCCTCTATAATAAATTCAAAGGTCAAAAAAACTGCACTTAAATCTAGTAAAATTATTAAAAAAACTCCGCTTAAAAATAAAATATCCAGTAAAAAAATTTCTGATAAAATAAAAATTAAAGAAAAATCTGCAATAAATAAAATCAATTTAAAATCTCCTAAAAAGGAAATAAATAATTCCCAAAAAACTCTTGATAAAACTGAAAAAACTAAAAACGAAAAACCTTCTAATAAAAAAAGTGAAAACATACCGAGTCAATCTCGCCAGCCATTTCGTGCAGGCGATCACGCCGTATATCCATCACATGGGGTTGGTAAAATAATTGAAATAGAAAATACCACAATTATGGGTCATGAATATAGTTGCTATATGATGTATTTTGAAAAAGAAAGATTATCAATTAAGATTCCTGTTTTAAGTGCTGAAAAAAATAATCTAAGACGAATTGCCACTAAATCTCAAATGGAAGAAGTTTTAAGTATTTTAAGAAGTGGTATAAAAAAACTCAAAGGCATGTGGTCCAGAAGAGCGCAAGAATATGAAACTAAAATTAATTCTGGTGACATTATTTTACTTGCTGAAGTATTGCGCGACTTGACGCGAGATATTGAAGATAGCGATAGATCTTACAGCGAAAGAATTATTTATGAAACAGCAATATTTCGTTTAGCTAGTGAATATGCAATTATTTTCAACGTTGATATTGAGGTGGCCAAAGAAAAAATTATCAATATCGCTAAAGATAAAATTAACTCTGAAGCAAAAAATAATTCTAAAGATGATTTTGATGATTTTGATTTAGAAGGTAGAAAAGGCAAAAAAGGTATAGATGATCCGGATGATGAAGAAGAAGATGAAGATGAAGAGGAAGAAGAAGATGATTTTAATTATAATTTTGATGAAATTGACGATGATGATGACGATGATGACGATAAACCCAAAAAAAAGAGAAAATAATATAAATTATTAATAACTTTTAAAAATATTAATTTTTAACAAATGTCAACAGTCTTAAAATTTATTAATGTTAACAAGAATTTTATACAAGCTGGGCAAGTTGTTGAAGTATTAAAAGAAATAAATTTCGATATTAATAGCGGAGAATTCATTGCCCTTACTGGTCAATCTGGCTCTGGCAAAACAACTCTTTTGCAACTTGCTGGATTACTCGATAGCCCAACTAATGGCGAAATTTTAATTAATAATAATCACGTTTTTAATCACCAGCAAAAAAATGACGATAAAAATAATACGCAATTACGCAAAAAATATATCGGTTTTATTTATCAATTTCATCATTTATTACCAGAATTTTCTGCCCTAGAGAATGTTGCGATGCCACTACTTATTCAAGATATAAATTACAAAGATGCTTATCAACAAGCTCGCGAAATTCTCAGCGAAGTTGAACTTCAAAATTATTGTAATTCTAAACCTGCACAACTTTCGGGAGGTCAACAACAAAGAGTTGCAATTGCTCGGGCAATAGTTGGTAAACCAAAATTAATTCTTGCTGATGAGCCAACTGGCAATCTAGATAATGAATTAGCGCATAAAGTTTTTAATATATTGCAACAACTCACCAAAAAATATCAAATTGCCTGTTTAATTGCCACTCATAATCTTGAACTTGCTTCGCAAACAGATCGCCGAATTAAACTTAGAAGCGGAAGAATTATCGAATCCAATTAGAAATTAATTATGATAAAAAAAACTTTGCTATGGCTTAGAAACGACTTGAGGCTCAGCGATAACCCTGCCCTAAATTATGCCGTAAATAATAGCGATCAAGTTATTATTGCTTATATTTTAGACGAAGAAAATCATCGCAAAATAGGTCAAGCTAGCAAGTGGTGGCTTCATCACAGTTTAGATAATCTTAATTTAAAACTGCAAAATAAATTAAATTTTTATTATGGTGATTCTCAACATATTTTAACAGAAATTATTAAGAATAATCAAATCCAAACTATTACTTGGAATCGATGTTATGAACCATCAAGAATTACTCAAGACAGTAAAATTAAAAATTTTTTTAAAGAACAAAATCTTGAAGTTAAAAGTTTTAATGGCTCACTTTTATGGGAACCTTTTGAAATTTTAAAAAGCGATTTAAAACCTTATAAAGTCTTTACACACTACTACCGCAATGGTTGTCTAAAGAAACCTGCTCCTCGATTTCCTGAACAAAAACCCAAAAAAATTAATAATATTAAAGAGGCTAAATCTTTAGCGTTAAATGATTTAAAATTATTATCCAAGATCAAATGGGATAAAATTATGAGTCAATATTGGCAAATTGGCGAAGATTCAGCTCAACAAAAATTGCGCAATTTCGTTAGTTCTGCCTTAAGTGATTACAAGGAAGGAAGGAATTTTCCTACTCAAAAAAAAGTTTCACAACTTTCACCACATTTACATTTTGGCGAAATTTCTGCAAATCAAATTTGGTATTATGCTACTACCCATTTTGGTGATAAACTTAGCGATAAAAATCTCGATTGTTTTTTAAGCGAACTTGGATGGCGTGAATTTTCAAATTACTTACTTTTTCATTTTCCACAAATAACCTATAAAAATTTCCAGCCGCGATTCGATCATTTTCAATTTCAGGAAAATCAAGATTTTCTTGAAGCTTGGCAAAAAGGCAAAACAGGTTATCCAATCGTTGATGCTGGAATGCGAGAATTATGGCAAACTGGTTACATGCATAATCGAGTTCGCATGATTGTTGGTTCTTTTTTAGTAAAAAATTTATTAATCGATTGGCGTAAAGGTGAGGAATGGTTTTTTGATTGTTTAGTTGATGCTAATCTCGCCAGTAATTGCGCCAGTTGGCAATGGGTCGCAGGAAGTGGAGCTGATGCTGCACCATATTTTCGAATTTTTAATCCAGTTTTGCAGGGTGAAAAATTCGATAGCACTGGGGAATATACTCGACATTTTATTCCAGAGCTAAAAAATATTCCTGATAAATTTTTATTTACGCCATGGCTTGCCAGCAAGGAAATTTTACAGCAAGCAAACATTGAGCTTGGCAAAAATTACCCATTGCCTATAGTTGATCTTAACATGTCACGAAACCTTGCTTTGCAGGCCTTTAAAAGCTTACCCAAAATTAGCAGTAATGATAAATTACATGATTAAAATCATTTTAAATAAATAATTTATTTTTTTAAAATGATATAATACTGTTTACGTTTTTTAAATATTACGATTAAATTTTCAGATAGATTAAAACTTTACAAACTTCATTTACTTGATTAAATGGGGTCTTCGCTTTTAAAATCAAATAGTTATTTTAAAATTAAAATATTATTGATTTCACAAATGATCAAATTTTTATAAAATGGATTACTCAGTTAAACTAAAACAAATCAGAGAATCAACGGTTCTCAAAAAAATTCCTCAAGATGCAATTGGTTTTTTATTTAGTCAAATTGCCAGTAACTTCAATAATTCTGATTTAATTTTTATTGCCAAAGATGACAATGAAATGAATTTAATTAATGAGCAGTTACGATTTTTTGCTCCGCAAATTAGTGATGAATTTTGTATTTTAAATTTTCCAGCTTGGGATTGCATCCCTTACGATAGATCATCGCCAAAGGCTTTAATTTCAAGCAATCGTCTTAAAACTCTTTATCGCTTAAGCACTAGAAATTCCTCTCAAAAATTTATTATTATTACTTCGCTTAATGCTGTTATGCAAAAATTATTAGCGCCAAGTTCAATTAAAAATTACGGCTTGTTTCTTAGCGTTGGTAGTAAAATTTCATTGCCAGAAATCGTTGATTTTCTTATTGCCAAAGGCTATTCACGAAATGATTGTGCAAATAATGTCACTGAATTTGCGGTGCGCGGTGGTATAATCGATATTGTTTTACAACAAGCTTTCGATTTAATTGGTTACCGTCTTGATTTTTTTGGCAATGAATTGGAACAAATTAAAATCTTTGATCCAGTAACTCAAATCAGCTCAGATACGGTTAAAAGCATTGAAATTTTACCAGCCAGTGAGGTAATTTTACAACAAAAAACTATTGAAAATTTCCGCAAAAATTATCGTAATTTTTTTGGAAATTCCCTGGAAGATCAAATGTATCAAGCAATTTCAGAAGGTAGATCTTATCAAGGAATGGAGCATTGGTTGCCGTTTTTTTACGAGATGCCATTGGTTAGTATTTTTGAATATCTTCATCAACCTTGCAGTTTTTTTAGTGAAAATATTATTCATCAAAGCCTCGAACGTCATGAGTTAATTATAAAATATTATCAAACTCGTTTAAGTGAAAAAACACTTAAAGATTCAAATATTTATAATCCAATTGATCCTCAGCTACTTTTCTTTACTTCTGTTGAATTTACAGAACTTTTGTTAAGAACAGTTAATATTGAGTTTAAACCATTTGATTTCAATAATAATTCTAAGAGAATAATAGATTTAGAAATTAACTCAATTCCTGATTTTGCTCTTGCTGGAAGAGCTAATAAACAAGATCCAATTGAATTATTCAAAGATTTTGTTTTAAACAATAATCACAAAAAAGTTGCTTTTGCTTGTTTAAGTGAAGGTTTTAAAGATCGGGTTATAAATATTTTCCATGATTACGGAATCGCTTGCAATATTGTTGAAAATTATTTAGAAGTTAAAAATAAAGGACACAGAGCCAATGTTTTCATACTTCCAACTCATTTTGGATTTATCACTAGTGATTTAATTTTTATCGGCGAACAAGCTATTTTTGGCGAAAAAATTACCCGCAAGAAAAATAATAAATTAGCTTCACTGCGGATTTTAGAAGAAGGTTTGAGTATTGCGCAAGGCGAGTTGGTAGTTCATCGTCATCACGGTATTGGACGATTCGAAGGTTTACAAACAATTAAAGCCAATAACATCAATGTTGAAATGATCAAGATTAGCTATGCAGGTGGCGATAATCTTTTTGTTTGTGTCGACGATATCAATCTTATCACGCGTTACGGCGCAGAAAATCCTTTGGTACAACTTGACAAGTTAGGCGCTGGTAATTGGCAAAATCGCCGAGCTAAAGTTCGCCAAAGAATAAAAATGACCGCACAAGAACTTCTCAAAGTAGCTGGTGAACGTAAATTAAAAACATCGCCGATTTTTGTCGCAGATAGTCATTTTTATGATGAATTTAAAAATCAATTTGGATTCATTGAAACCCCAGATCAACTTAGCGCAATTGAGGATGTTGAAAATGATTTGCGCAATGGAATACCAATGGATCGTTTAATTTGTGGCGATGTTGGTTTTGGCAAGACAGAAGTTGCGATGCGAGCCAGTGCAATAGTTTGCAATTTTGCTCAAGTTGCTATCGTTACTCCAACAACACTTTTATGTCGTCAACATTACAAAAATTTTTTGCAAAGATTTTCACAAACTGATATAAAAATTGTTCAATTATCTCGCCTAAATAGCCAAAGTGCTAATAAAAATATTCATCAACAAATAGCTTCCCATGAAGCGCAAATCATTATTGGCACTCACGCTCTCTTGCAAAAAAATATTAAATTTGCTAATTTAGGTTTAGTAATTATTGACGAAGAGCAGCATTTTGGTGTAAAGCAAAAAGAATTTTTAAAACAATTGCGTAGCGAAGCTCACATATTATCTCTTTCGGCAACGCCAATTCCCCGAACATTGCAAATGTCTCTATCGCAAGTTAAGGATTTAAGTTTAATTGCCACTCCTCCCCTTGATCGTCTTGCAGTTCGCAATTTTGTAATGCCTTTTGACAATACCATCGTCTATGAAGCGGTAATGCGTGAATTTAATCGCGGTGGAAAAGTTTTTTTCGTAGTACCGCGCGTTTTCGATATTGAAGAAATGTTTAATCGTCTAAAAAATTTACTACCCGAAATTAAAATTGCTCAAGCTCACGGCCAAATGACACCAACTCAATTGGATAGTATCATGAATGATTTTGTTGACGGTAAATTTGATTTACTAATTTCAACAACAATAATCGAATCAGGTATTGATATTTCAAGCGCTAACACCATGATTATTTACAAAGCTGAAATGTTTGGCTTAGCACAACTTTATCAGTTACGTGGTCGAGTTGGCAGAGGAAAATTGCGCGGATATTGTTATTTCATGCTTAATCATCGTAAAAAAATTTCTGCAGAAGCTAAGAGAAAATTAGATGTAATGCAAAATCTTGATGCGCTGGGAATTGGCTTTACTGTAGCAACTCATGATATGGATATTCGTGGTAGTGGAAATTTACTTAGTGACGAACAATCGGGTCATATCAGAGATACTGGCGTTGAATTATATCAGCAAATGCTTTCGCAAGCAATTGAAGAATTAAAAAATAATCAAGATTTTACTAAGGATTCGCAAGATTCAAATCAAGAAAATATAGTTTTTTTAAAGATGGGAATTTCACTTTTAATTCCTCAAGATTACATTGCTGAACTCTCTTTGCGCATGAGTTTTTATAAAAAAATTTCCAACATTATTACCGATCAAGATCGGGAAAATTTAATCAATGAAATGACAGATCGTTTTGGCAAAATTCCCCAAGAAGTTTACAATCTTTTTGCAGTATCACAAATTAAAAATTCATGTCAAGAGCTTGGTATTGAGAGTTTAGAAGTTGGTAATAATGGCATTATAGTTGCTTTTAAAAATAATAATTTTAGCAATGCCAATTCTAATTTTGCCAATGCTATTTTAGATATGGTTTTAAAAAGCAAAAATGAAATTAAAATTACCTCTCAACAAAAATTGCATTTTAGTTTTAAAATTTCAGAATCTAGCCAAGAAAGAATAACAAAAAGTCAAGAAATAATTGCTAAATTAACAAAATTATATGAGTGAAATTAACCGTAAAAGAAGCATCTTTGAGAAATTATTTTTATCAAAAAAAGATAAAGAAAAAATTAAAAATGACGAGAATTATAAACAAGATATTGAAGGATTTAACATTGATGACTATGAAGAGGTAGATGATAATGATCAAGATTTTATCATGATTGATGGCAAAAAAATGCGCAAAAAAAATAAGAAAGCCTTGGAGCAACCAAAGGTTAAAAAAATTATCGACGATCTAATAATGGCCAATCCAGATAGCTACTTGGCCAATCAGCAACGCAATCTTGATCGCGAAACTGGTGGAACAGAATTACCTAAAACATTTATCACATCTGATGAAGATGTTTGGGATGATAGAGGTAAAGAAATAGAAGAAATGTCTGAAATTAAACCTCAGGATCTTGATGATAAAGCATCGATGATTTGGGATAAAAAACGCAAAAAAAAACAACAAGAAGCGCATCAAGGTAATCACGATCCCAAAGAAAACAAATCAAAATCATTTTTATCAAAATCTAAAAACAAAGGTGGGTCTAGAGAATTATAGCAATTTTAATCAAATAAATTCTTTAAAAATTAAAAATAAATTATTGACATAGTTTATTTTATTTCTAAATATAAAATATATTTTGTTTTAATTAAATAGTTTTAATAGAATATATTATATATAAACATCACTCATCAAATTAATCATTTATGATTAACGCATTAATAAATCACGGTCAAATGTTTGATACGCTAACTTTTTAAAAAAAATATGCAGGGTTGGCATGACACACCCAATATCTGATTATCTCGCATTCAGTATTAGAGATCTCCATATAAATCAATTTGAAAATCTTTTAACTAAAGAATAATTTAAAATTTGAAAAACCTTCAAGCACCCAACTCATGTCTTGGGGTGATGAGTTCGACGAACAAGCCTTTACGCAAATAAAGTTTTAAGGAGCTGATGCTGGGTTAGAAGGCTAGAGATTTTTTACCTCTTTAAAAGACGAAGATTTTTTAAATTAAATTTTTTATAAAAATCCAATTTCTTGATTTTTAAGTAGTGCTGACAAGTCCTCAAGACGTGTGTAATTAATCGGGGTAATTACTCGAAGGTTTTTTAGATTTGTAAATTTGTTATAAAATAGTTTTAAACAGCAACAAGCTTATCCATTAATCTCTTAAACCAGCTACCCTTGCTTTCGAATCCTTCTTTATTTTTTTCTTTAAGATAAATATTACGCAAAAAAACTAACATGCCAAGAGCGCATGAGTTTGTTGGGTTAACGATTTCAGGAGGAGCGTTGGTAAATTTTGTAGGATAACCAATTTTAGCATTTTTATTAAAAATTTCCGAAACTAATTTATCAATACCAAGAATTGAAGCAACTCCACCCGTAATTACGATATTTGGCATAAGTGAATATGAGATACGTGATTTTTCTAGTGAAACCTTAACAGTTTCAAACAACTCTTCTAAACGCGATTGAATTATATCGCGCAATTCTAAACGAGTAATTCGAATCATTGATGATTCGGATGATGCAGAATCTTGAAGGCGATATTTTATAATTTCGCGCTCTTCAAGTGGCGAAACAAAAAGCGAACCATTCAGATTTTTTATTTTTTCAGCAAGATGAAAATTTATACCCAGAATTGTTGCAATATCCTTGGTAATAAGATCACCGCCAATTGGCGAACTTCCAACAAATACTAATTTTTCATCAGCAATAATGCAGTAAGAAGTTGAGCTTCCACCGATATCTATCAGTAAGGTTCCCAATTCCATTTCATTTTGTGAAAGACAGGAAAGTGCTGAAGCATAAGGCTCAACCATATAATTATTAACTGAAACTTGGCAGCGCTTAAAACAATTTTCAATGTTACGAATAGTAGTTTGAGATGTAGAAATTACATGAAATCTTGCATAAAGGTTATCGCCCGACATAAAGCGAGGATTGGCAACTATACTAGAATCATCAATGCGATATTGAATGGGAATTAAATGAATAATTTCACGATTATTCTTTTTAAATTCATTACGAATTTTACTGGCTATGTTTTCAATATCAATATCTTTAACAACATCGGAACTTATCTTACAGCCTACTTCTTTTCGATTGGAAACAACTTGACAACCCGAAATACCAATTAATAATTTTGCAATATTAAAGCCAGCCATTCTTTCTGCTTCGGCAATAACGCTATTAATAGCTTTTTGCGCTATACGCATGTCTGAAATAGCGCTAGCGTTGATTCCACGTGACTCCTTATGACCATAACCTAAAATTTCGATATGCTCATTATGTAACGAAGCGATGATGCAAATCAACTTAGAGGAGCCCATATCTAGGCAAGAAACAATTTTTCCTTTTTTTGAATTTTTCGACATGAAAAAATTTTATGGGTATTCCAGTTAATAAAATTTAATTAATTAAAAATTTAAACTTAAAAGCCGTTATCTTTTAATTAAAAAAAGATTGCAACTTTTATTTGTAAATAAAAATAATTCTAGAAATTTTTTTTAATTAAATTGGCTTGTAAATTTAAAAAAAATAATATTGAAATCACATCAATTAATAAAATTAATTCTTAGCTTTTAATTCAATCATTTAAAATATTTTTATTATTTTATTGATCAAATTTATAGCTTAAATTGATTTTAATTCTTTAGCAATGGCATCATTATATTCGATATAAATTTTATCATCAATTCTTAAATCAATTACTCGCAAATCATTGATTTGACCTTGATCATAAATCTTAATTAACTTTTGCCAAGCATTGTAAATATTGTCTTCTGGAAGCTTTACCAAAAGATCATTATCGAAACGAATATTCCATCTGCGATCTCCAACCCAAGTTGCTGAATATATTTTTTCACTCAATTTTGGATTAATTGCAAAAATATTAAACAATGCTTTAGCGTGGTTATTGGCACTTCTTCCTGATAAAATAATCATATGCTTAAACTCTTCTTCATCGCCAATTTTTTCATCATAGGCAACGGGATTACCATCCTTATCGATAATAAATTTTTTATCTTCACTATACCAAATTGCAAATGGCTCATACTCCTCAATTGTAATATGAAGAATATTGGGCATATTGCGTGAAATAGTAATTTTATTAATCCATAAAAGTTGTGATTTTATTTCATCGATTAAATTTTGAATTAGCGGTTGATATTCTTCGCTATCGGTAAAAATTCTCTGCTTTGAAGAATTAACAATTTTACTTATCTCATCTTTACTGACACGTTTATTGCCATTTATTTTAATTTCTTTGAATTGGTAATTATCAAGATTGAGATAATGTAAAAAATATAGGTTTGTTTTGTGATAAATTTTTTCAATGACATCAGGCTTAAACATTTTAAGGAAAATGAAAGCAATAATAACAAAACCTACAATCAAGACAAGAGACTTGATTAGCAATGGTCTAAGAGTTTGATTGATAAAAATTTTTAATTTACGCGACAGCGGATTGGTCAGTAAAAAATTTTTAAAAAGATTGCGAATTTTAATCATCCGTAGCAAGCATTGGCTATTAAAAACTCAACAATTTCTTCAAATGATATTCCAACATGTTTGGCAATTTTTGGCACTAATGAAAGATTTGTAAATCCCGGATGAGTGTTTACTTCAAGTAAATAAAATTGCTGATCACAATTATCTTTATTATTAAAAATAAAATCTACGCGACTAATTCCACGACATTTCGTGGCAATATGAGCTTTTTGAGCTAATTGCAAAACTTCATGATATTTTTCCGAAGATATTTCGGCAGGCATAATATAATCCGTCATACCTTGTGTATATTTGCATTTATAATCGTAAAATAATCCCTTTGGTCTCACCTCAATTGCACCAAGAGCTTTATTATCTATTATTGCCACTTGAATTTCTTTACCAGCAATATAATTTTCAATGATCATTTCATTGCCAAATTCCCAAGAAAATTCACTAAATTCTAATTTAGAATTTGGTAAAATTACTTCAACACCAACACTTGATCCTTCGTTGATTGGCTTAATAACGAATGGTTTACCAATTTCAAAAATTTTTTCGAGATTTTTTTGATCTTCTCCTTTGCGAAGCAATGAATATTTTGGCGATCTAACCCCAACAGATGAACAAACTTTGCGAGTTAAAATTTTATCCATACAAATTGTCGAGGCTAGCGCTCCTGAATGAGTATAAGGTATTTGCAAAATATCAAGCAAACCTTGGATTCTTCCATCCTCACCAAATTGTCCATGCAAGGCATTAAAAATAATATCAGGCTTAACTTCTTGCAATTGCTGGAAAATTTGTCGAGAAAAATCAATCTTACTAACATGATAACCCATTTTTCGCAAGGCCTGATAAACAGACTCTCCAGAGGCAATTGAAACTTCCCTTTCGGAATTCCATCCTCCCATTAAAACTGCAATATGTTTACTGTTGTTTACTTTCATTACTGTTAGTTATATTTTTATTTTTTGTTAATAACAATACTTCTTAATAAAGAAAAATAATTTATCTACATTTTCTTTATTTTTATTTATAAATTTATATTAAGTATTTTATTTCTTTTGTAAAATTTTTCAAATAAACTTTTCGATTAATTAATATCGCCTTTATTTTATTATTTTATTGGTTATTTCTTGCCGTCTTCTTTTGAAGATTGATTATCCGATATATTTTCTTTTAAATTTTCATCTTTTATTTCAATATTTTCAGTTAATTTTTGCTCTTTATTTCGATCACTTTCCAAATCTACAGGATCAGTAACTTCAATTTTAATGAAAGACTCTTTAAGTTTTTTATCGGTGTTTTTAGAAATTTCGGTTGCTTTTTTGGAATCTTCCAGCAAGGATTTTCCAAGCTCAACTTCTTTTATAACATATTCGACGAGATCACTAAAAGGCAAATTATTTTTTTCAGAAATTTCCATTAATTTAGAAAATGATTCCATAACATTTTCAGGTATTGAAATACCTCGATTAGATAACCAGCGATTTTGAAATGCCAATGGATGTGAATCTTTAAAAGGATGACCGATGTAAAGAGTAACCGAGGAAGAACCTCCATTGCTATTTTCACAATTAGTTGTAAATTTTTTTACCTCTACACTCATGATGCTTTGATGTTTAAAATTAATTAGACAATTTTATTTTTAACAATTAATAATTAAAAAATATACCATTTTACGACTTTAAATTAGTTTTTAATTTGAAAGTAAAATTGTTTATTCGTAAATTTTAAAAATATTTTCACTAACTTTTACTAAGATTAGCGTTGAATGTAAAGAAAAAAATCATTTTATTTTAAAAAGATTTATAAAAATGAAACAATAAAAAATGGATTAACAAAATCATCTTTACCATAGAGCAATGTTTGTTGAGAAATATGCAATTCATCATTAATATTTTCAACGATATTAACCTTACCCCCGAGCAACTCCAAAAGTATTTGACCAGAAGCAATATCCCATTCCATAGATCTTCTCAAATGCAAATAAAGATTAGCGCGACCTTCAGCCATAATAATAAATTTTACAGCTGAAGAAAATTTTGAAATATTATAATTGCCATATTGTAAAAAATTTTCCTTCATAAAATTGGCAATAATTTCATCCGCTAGACGCCTGCTAGAAATAATAGAAAGCAAATCATTATCTAACTTTGGTCTGATAATTATTTGTTCGCGATTTAATTCGCTATGATAGTGATAGACCTGATTTTTTTCATCATTAAAAATCATTTTTCCACCTTCAAAAAGTGGAGCGTAAATTAAACCAAAAATAGGTTTTTGTTTGTAAATTAAAGCGATATTAATTGAAAATTCTTCTTCGCCATTAATAAAACTGGCCGTTCCATCGATTGGATCAACAACAAAAAAATAATCACCAATAATTTTCAATTTATCACCCTCCTCACAAATTATTGGAATTTGTGGAAATAATTTTGATAAATTTTCAGAAATAAATTTACTCAACTGCAAATCAATTGAGGTAACTTGCGAATTATCTTTTTTGATTTTTATTGTAAAGTCCTGAGCGTAGAATGCACTACTAGCTAGCTCTCCTGCCGATATTGCAATATCAAAAATATTTTTTATTTGTGCATTATTTAAAAAGTTTATCACTGACTATTTTTAATTAATTTATGTTTTTATAATTGTTATTTATAATTTTTAGTTATCAACCAAGATTTTGTAATTTTATTGATAAAATAATATGTAAAAAAAGCTAATAGAGATAATGGAATTAAAATAATCAAGCATTGCCAATCTTGATTGGTTGATTCAACAATTACAAATCCTGCGGTGATTGGATTGGCTAAAAGCGGACTCAAAAAACACATCATACCAACTAACATAAAGGCATGTAAATTAATATCACTTAAAAACGCTAAACTTGAAGCAAAACCTGCACCCAGAGCAATTGAAGGAGCAACCGTTCCACCAGATGCGCCAATCATAAAAGTAAAAATAGTCGTTATAAATCGTGCGAAAAAATCAAGTGGTTGTAAAAAAATTTCTTGCTGTAAAAACGCATCATTAACAGTTTTAATTCCTCCTCCAATCACGTATATTCCTGCGTAATTGGCAATTACAATTATAAAAAAAGAAAAAAACCATACCCAAAAATGCCACTTAATTCCTTTAAATTTATTAATTTTATCAAATGAAAAAATTAATAATTTACGAAAAATAAAAATTATAATTGCAGATGAAATAGCCAAAATAGCTAATGATATAAACTCTTGATAGCTATAGCTAAAATTAATTTTATCAATAATATAAACCGCCTTACTATCGCTAATTAAAAATGCCACCAACAATGTTACAGCAAAACAAATAAGAAGTGTTAACAGCCAACTTTTACTCTTGTTCTTTATTAACTTTTCACAAACATAAATTAATCCTGAAATTGGTGCATTAAAGGCTACAGCAAAACCCGTTGCATAACCTGCATATATCCAACTCTCCAAATTAATTTTTGGCAAAATTTTACGCAAATAAAAAGCGCTAGTTGCAAAAATACTAGTAGCGATATAAATTGAGACTCCTTCGCGACCCAAAGATCCGCATGCAATTGTTGCAATTAACGAACTAATAATTGCCACAATCGCAATTCGAAAACTTAAAAGATGAGAAATTTTTTGATAATTATCTGGCGATTTTTTTAAAATCATTAACGCTTCAGTAATATGATCAAGATTACTGCCCGATGCATTTTTAGCAAATAACTTGCATATTAAAGCCGAAAACCATAGTAAAAAAGGGAAAAATATAAAACTAAAGATTTTATTATTTTTAATTTGCTCTTTGGCAATATTGCCAAATTCGTAGAAAGTTTCGCAGTAAAAAAAAATTAGCAAGGTAGTAAAGCTAGTCATCAATAACAAAAAAATTACTGCGCAAATTTTTTTTAAAAAACCATTATGTGTAAAAATATTTTTTAACAAATTTATTGTCCGAATTAAATTGATGAGAGCTTGTATTCCTGAGCCAATTCATAATAATTATCGGCAGAAATTTTAATATAATCTCTTTCCACTTGCGTAAGATCACGAAAATATTTTGCTGGATTTCCAGCCCAAATTTGACCCGATTTAATAATTTTTCCAGGCGTCAAAACTCCTCCCGCTCCAAGCATACCAAATTGCTCAACGCGAGCAAGATCCATAACAATCGAACCCATGCCAATAAAAGCATTATCTTCGATTGTACAAGCATGAATTATCGCATTATGACCAATTGTAACATTATTGCCAATTATCGCTGGTGCACCGCAATTGCCAGTTTTATTTTGAGCATGATTTGGACGAGTTCCGTGCAATATACACCCATCTTGAATATTGGTATTTTCACCAATTACAATTTTAGTAACATCGCCACGCAAAACACAATTATACCAAATGCTTGAATTTTTGGCAATTTCAACCGCTCCAGAAATTATAGCATTATAGGCAATAAAAGCAGACTTATCAATGGTTGGCAAGATATTGCGATATGGTATTATATTTAAAGATGTTTTTAAATTCATTATTTTATTTTTTTAATTTTAAACGAAAATGGCATTGTGAGTTTTAATAGCAAAACGATCGGTCATTCCAGCAATGTAATTTGCAATCAAATTGACCTGAGTTTGCGAATCTTTAGAAAGATAAGAATCATCAACTAAGCAACTAGCAAAAATATGCGGATTGGCTAGATAATAATCAAACAAATCACTAATAACTTCATAAGCATTATTGGTCATAACATTTACAATTTTATGGCGATACATTTTTTTCATCAAAAACATTTTTAATGCATGATTAGCTTTTAACATTTCTTGTGAAAAACTAATGATAAATAATGGATATTCTTTAACTTGATTAAAAGTTATTATGTTTTCTTTCGCAATATTTTTATTACTAACTTCAATAACATCGGCAATCATTATTGCCGTAATGCGCTTCTTTGCTTCACCAACAAGAATTTCTCTCTTGATATTTGGAAATTCTTCTAAAATTTTTTTATATATTTCACCAATTACTGGTAGATAAAATAACTCCTCAACGGCAAAAAGATCTGCACGCAAACCATCTTCAATATCATGATTATTATAAGCAATGTCATCAGCTAGTGAAGAAACTTGCGCTTCTAGGCTTGGTGATTTATTAAGATCGAGATTAAAAATTTCATTATAATTGCTTATAAATTTGTTAATCATATTTTTATCGCTAAATCTTCCATTATGCTTAACAATTCCTTCGAGCGTTTCCCATGATAAATTTAACCCTTCAAATTGAGCGAATCTAGTTTCTAATTTGGTAATGATTTTAAGAGTATGAACATTATGAGAAAAACCACCAAAATTTTGCATTTTTTTATTTAACGCTTCTTCGCCAGCATGCCCGAATGGTGCATGACCCAAATCATGAGCTAATGAAATATTCTCAGCCAAATCACGATTAAGATTCAAAGCCAAAGCAAGCAATCGAGCAATCTGCGCAACTTCAAGTGAATGAGTTAAGCGAGTTCGATAATGATCACCCTGATGATTTACAAAAACTTGCGTTTTATATTGCAATCTTCGAAATGCTGCAGAATTAATGATACGCTCATAATCGATTACAAAAGGACTAGATTGATGTTCAAAAAAATTTTCAGAAATTAAACGGCCTCGTGAAAAATTTTCATCAACAGCATAACCAGCAAGATTTGGTCGCCCAACTTTATTATCGATATTTTTTTTAATAAAAACTTCTTTATACATTTTATATTTTTAATCTATTCAAGAAATTTAATGAGGATAATTGCCAAAATAACTACCGGGATAACAATTTTTAAAGCAAAAATTGTTGCTTTCCACATAATTCTTTTTTTAAATAAAGCCATTTCGTAAGTACTCATGGCAGGATCATTATTAATGTCAGGCTGATGATTTTCTGGCTGATGATTTTCAATTATCTCTGACTTAAAAATAGAGGATTTTTTTTTCATTAATTCTGGTGGATTTTTTTTCATATTTATTTGTCTTTAACTATAATTAACAATATTTATTTGTTAAATAACTTTTAATTTTTTACCAACTTTAATGAATGATTTAATTGCGAAGTCAAGTTGGTCTTGTTGATGACTCGCTGAAATTTGTACACGAATTCTTGCTAAATTTTTTGGTACCACAGGAAAACAAAAAGCGATGACATAAATACCACCTTCTTCAATCATCATTTTCGCAAAATTACTTGCCAAAACTGCATCATTGAGCATGATAGGAACTACTGGATGAATACCTTGAGGATTATGAATTTTAAAGCCAGCTTCAGTAATTTTATGACGAAAATACATTGTATTATCTGCTAATTTTTTTATTAAACTTTTTGATTTATCAATCATGTCAATTATCTCAATACCAACACTTGCAACCATTGGTAAAATATTATTTGAAAAAAGATAAGGTCGAGATTTATTGCGTAATTTATCAATAATTTCCTTGCGCGATGCAACAAAACCTCCCCCTGCTCCACCCAATGCCTTTCCTAATGTACTAGTCAAAATATCGACCCTGCCCTCGACTCCACAATGTTGAGCAGTTCCTCTTCCATCAGCTCCAATAAAACCAGTAGCGTGAGAATCATCGACCAATAAAATTGCCTGATATTTTTCTGCTAAATCACAAATTTCATTTAGCTTGGCAATATCACCATCCATTGAAAATACACCATCGGTAACAATCATTTTAGTTTTATGATTTTGCGCTTGCTGAAGTTTTGCTTCAAGATCAGCAATATCGTCATATTTATAAAAATAACGCGAAGCTTTACAAAGCCTAATTCCATCTATAAGACTGGCGTGATTTAGATCAGCCGAAATTATTGCGTCTTGCTCGTCAAGCAATGATGAAAATACTCCGCCATTAGCGCTAAAACATGATGCGAAAGTAATGACATCTTCATATCCTAAAAATTCTGCCAACTTATTTTCAAATCTCTTATGAAGGTCAAAAGTTCCACATATAAATCGAACAGAAGCAGTTCCAAGTCCGTAATCATCAAGCGATTTTTTGGCAATTTCGATTAAACTTTTATTATTGGCCAATCCCAAATAATTATTGGCACAAAAATTTAAAAGTTTTTTTTTGGTTTGATGATGAAAAATTTCAATTTCACTTTGCTGAGCAGAAATAATCTCATATTCATTTTTATATAAACCTTGAGCTTTAAGATCTTCAAGCTCTAAGGCAATTTTATTAAGAAAGTTTTCTTGAAACATTTTTTTTAGAATTAATTAATAAATTTAAAAAAAATTTAAAATTTCGTAAAAAAATTAGCAACAAGTTAATTGGATTGCAAAAAAAACCTTGCCAATTTTTTTTAAAAAAAATTTTATGTAAATGCCATTGACAATGCAAATTATTCCAATAACTTATGAAATAAAATTTACACCATAAAAAACATATCCAATTATTTTTATTAAAAACTTTTATTATAAACATTATATGCTTAAAATTACTTTAAAATCTCTTATTGCTTCAATAATCAGCCTAGGCTTGCTAGCTTCTTGCTCTTATATTAAAAAAGATAGCAAATGCCATTCAAACTGTTCTGCTGCAAAAGGCAATTACAAAGAAGAAAATAAATTAGCTCCAAAAGATGCTAAATCTGAAAGTTCTGAAAGCAAAGCTGATGCATCTAAAACTGGCGAAAAAAAATCTAAAAAAAGATCTAAAAAATCTAAAGAAATAAAAGCTGACGCTAATGTTTCTTCTGAAAAATCTGCTAAAAAAGCTAACTAGTTTTACTAACCCTAACGCATTAAGCTAATAGGTTTTTAAATCTAAAGGCTTTTAACTTTAAATATTTTAAGGTGTGTTAGGGTTTTTTATTTGCTAATATGCAGGAATTTAACTTAATTAATAAATTTTTTAAACCACTTTGCACCAATAATAGCCTTGATCGCAACTTATCTGATGATACAGCTTCTCTTCAAATAAAAAATGATGAAGAATTAGTAATTAGCAAAGATATATTTCTTGAAAATGTTCATTTTAAATATAGTGATGGCGCGCACAACATAGCCACGAAGTTAATTGCAGCCAATCTTTCCGATATCGCTTCAAGTGGCGCAAAACCTCTCTCTTACATGCTTGGAATTGGCAAGAATTCTCGTCTAGATGAAAAATTTTTTAAGGAATTTTGTATCGCCTTAAAAGACTCTCAAAAAAAATTTAATATCAATTTAATTGGTGGTGATACCGTTAATTCACCAATAACTTTCTTCAGCTTAACTATTTTTGCAGTAAGTAAAAAAAATAAAATCCTATCACGAAAAAATGCCCAAATAGGCGATTTAATTTACACCTCTGGAACAATTGGTGATGCTGGTTTGGGATTAAGTTTGTTAGGCCAAAAAAATCACAATTTTAAATATCTTATTTCACGTCATTTAAATCCGACTCCCCGAATAAAACTTGGCCAAAGTCTTCTTGAAAAGAAATTATCAAAATGTGCAATCGATATTTCTGATGGACTTCTTGCCGATACAAAAAAAATCTGTGAAGCTTCGCAAATTTGTGCTAAAATTTATTTTGATAAAATACCTTTTTCAACTCAGGCTAAAAAATATTTAAAACTAAATCCTCAACATGATCCTATTAGCCTTTTATCAAGTGGCGATGATTATGAATTAATTTTTAGCGTTAAAAGAAACTCTCAAAAGAAAATTATTGACCTTGCTAAAAAATTAAAGCTTAATTTAACTTGTATTGGAGAATTTATAAAGGTTGAGGAAAAAAATAATTATAATATTTTTTTATATAATAAATCTTTAAAAAAAAATAAATTAACTAAAGTTACAAAAAAACAACAGGAATTAATTAAAATTTTTAAATTAGGTTATGAACACTCATAAAATAGAAAAGAACGAAATTAGTAAAAATAATTTTGCTGGCTCAGTTAAACGCTCTCTTGCAAGTGCAATTGATACATTAATTGTCCTCATAGTAAGAATTTTATTTATTGAGATTATTGGCAAAATGTGGATCGAACCAATTTTATTAAAATTTAATAGCGAATTTAAGGAAAAGTTTGGAACTGAAACTCCAAAAAGAACTCCTGAACATATCGAATTCATGTATCAGCACGAATTATTTTATAATCTTTTTGGATTATTTGTAATTATTTTATTAATTGGTGCACTTTACCATTCATTGCTAAATTCTTCTTCATGGCGAGCAACAATTGGTAAAAGATTAATGGGCATTGCAATTGTTAAAAATAATTACATACCACTTAGCTTTAAAAGATCATTACTTCATTATTTTCTTTCAATTTTACCATTCTTTTACATCTTCTACATCCTTAGCTATCAGTTAAAATATAATGTTGAAATATACCAAGCAATTACAGCTTCCTTTGAGAATATTTTATGCGGTATAATTTTTATGTTATGGTTACAAATTCATCTTTTTACAAAAAATAAAACCACCGCTTACGATTTAATTTGTAACACAATTTTTATCAATAAAGTTTTTGATGCCAAAACTCCATGGAGTAAAATAAATAAAAATTAAATTAATTAACAACTATGCTTAGCTTTTCACAAAAAACAATTAGTAGTAAAATAAAATGCAACTCAGTAGCTCTCCACAGTGGAATAAATGTAAATATGACACTACTTCCTGCACCCAATAATGCTGGAATTATCTTTCGTAGAATCGATTTTGCCCCCCAAAAAAATGAAATAAAAGCCAATTATTTAAATGTTACAACTACAAATTTAGGAACCACTATTGCTAATGATTTTGGCACTAAAATTTCAACAATTGAACATTTAATGGCTGCGATTTGGGGTTGTGGAATTGATAATTTAATTATTGAACTTGATGGAAGCGAAGTTCCCATTATGGATGGATCATCAGAGCCTTTTGTATTCCTAATAGAATGTGCAGGCATTAAATCACTTGAAGAGTCAAGAAAATTTATTGAAATTATTAAAGATTTTCGTTGCGAAGAAGGTGATAAATTTATAGAAGTCTCACCATCAAAACAGTTTGAGCTTGATATGAAAATTGATTTTAATAACCCAAATATAACTAAAAATCACCTTGCTTATCGCTCAACAATCCATTCCTTCAAGAATGATATTTGTAGAGCTAGAACTTTTTGTTTCAAGAGTGAAATAGATCAAATGCATCAAGCGGGATTGGCAAAGGGTGGTTCACTTGATAATGCTATTGTTATTGGCGAACAAGGAATTATCAATCAGGAAGCATTACGCTATCAAGATGAGTTTATTAAACATAAAACTCTTGATTTATTAGGCGATTTATTTTTATCTGGATATTTTATCATTGGTAAATTCAACGCTTTCAAGACTGGCCATGGAATCAATAATAAATTTCTTCATCAATTATTTGC
>CAMDJZ010000002.1 GCA_945901265.1 Rickettsia typhi | reverse complement strand
TTTACGTATCGTTAGCTAAAAGATCTTGGACTTTCATTTCTCTTACTACTCATTTCTCTTACTTGTTACTTCCTGTATTTCTCTTACTACTCATTTCTCTTACTACCTTGTTACTTCCTGTATTTCTCTTACTACTCATTTCTCTTGCTACTTCCTGTCTTTATTATCATGAATAAGCTTTGCATAAGATTTTAGATTTATAATTGACCCATAAATACCTAAAATAAAAAAACACCTTGATTTAAAAAAAATACTTAATAGTTATTAATTTCAATAATTTATTCCTGCAGATTTTTTTTGATAAAATTATAGGATAAAATTTTGGATAAAATTATTGGATAAAATTATTGGATAAAATTTAAGAAATAGATTTAGAGCCAAAAGAAAACAAGAAAAATAATTTTAACAATGTCAATTAACTTTGATCAATAATTTAATAGCTTAAAATTATGCAAGCAGACAAAACTAAAGATACCGAAACGGAGAGATCAATCGATGATACCCAGCGCATTTTTGGTGACATCCTTAGCGCAGAACTTGATCCATTCTTTTCAGGTGAAAGGTTTTCAGAAGATGGGATGGAAACACCCTATAAACAAATTCGTGATGCTATTTATTCTAACAATACTGAGCTTTTAAGGACTCTAATAGATGGAAAAAATATAGATATTAATGCGCCTGATGAAAGAGGTAATTACCATCTTCACATAGATGGAAAAAATTTAGATATTAATTTACCTGATGAAAGAGGCAATTGCCATCTTCACATCGCCGCCTTCAAAGGTCACGTTGAATGCGTCAAAATTTTATTAGCAAATAGAGCAAATGTTAATGCGCGTGATACGTTTAGAAATACCCCTCTTCACTTTGCCGCTAAATATAATCACATTGAGACCTTAGAAGTTCTGTCGAAAGCGCAAGGAGTTGATCTTGATGCGATTAATGAAAAAGGCGGTACCGCGCTTAACATCGCCGCTTCCGAAGGTCATGATGAATTGGTTCGAGTTCTATTAGACAATGGAGTGAAAGTTAATATTAATAATGAAATGGAAACTCTTTACAAATATCAAGCTCTTCACCTAGCCGCAAGAAGTGGTCACTTCGAAATTGTTGGAGCTTTGATAAATGCAGGAGCAGACGTCAATGCGCGTGATGAATTTGGAAATACCCCTCTTATAGTTGCTGCTGCAAATAAACGCCTTAACGTTGTCAATTTTTTATTGACAGAAGAAGTAGTCAATATTAATGCGCTTAATGAAGGTAAAATTAGTGCTCTTCACTATGCCGTTTGCATTGGTAATGTTGAAATAGTCCAATCTCTAGCAAGAAGAGTGGATGTTAATGCGCTTTGTGGAGAAGTTAGATTTAGCGCCCTTCACATTGCCGCTGAAGAAAACAATGCCGATATAGCCAAAATACTAATAGAAAAAAATGCGAATATTGATTTAGTTGATGACAAAGGCAATGCCCCTATTCACATTGCCGCTAATAACGGCAACGCTGGAATCGTCGAACTTCTATTAGAGAATAAAGCAAAGTTTAATGAAGTTAATAAAGATCGCATGACTCCTCTTTTATTTGCCGTTAAAAATAAAAAAAGCCAAGTCGCCATAATACTAATAGGAAAAGGGGCAAATTTAAATTTAATTGATAATAATGGCGATAACCCTCTTTGTATTTCCGCCTCTTATGGCCTAAATGAAGTAGTCGATGAAATCCTCAAAGCTTTATCAGCAGTCGAAATTCTATTAGGAAATAGAGAGAAGGTCGATATTATTAATCAAAGACATACTATTTACCAATATCAAGCTCTTCACCTAGCCGCTAAAAATGGCCATCTCGCAATCGTTAAAACTTTGATAAGGGCAGGAGCAGATTTAGATGCACCTGATATCTATGGAAATACCCCTCTTCAAGTTGCCATTATAAATAAAAAAAGCGAAGTCGCCATAACACTAATTAAAAAAGGAGCTAAGATTAATGAGGTTAATAATCAAGGTAATACCGCTCTTGAGCTTGCCAATTTCCATGGCCTAGGTAAAGTCTTCGAAGTTCTATCAAAAAGAGCTAATCAAACAGTAGGTTTTAACCCTACTGGGCCATCATCATATAAAGAAGCATATAGAGAAAAAAAGAGGCCTTCGCCTGAAGCGCAAACAAGCGAAGAGTTGGTTGGGAGACTCGCAGGAGGATCCCCCCAAAAAAAATCAGCGGGCAAATGAGGATTTCAAACTTAATAATAACACAAGAAGCGCAAATAATTTAAAGTTATTTTTTATCAAAGGATTAAATCAATTTAAATGGGTTTGCAGTTATGCCAGTTTGTAAAGCTATATGGATTTGAAAGCTATATGAGTTTCTAATTTTAAAGTTATGTCAGGTCTATTATCAAATAAATTAAAAAACCCTCTTTTTTTTATAATAAGTTACACTTAAAAAAACTTATTTCTCTTCCTCCCTACTCTCTTAATATTTTTATTAAACTGCGCATGATATTTTATATTTTTAATAGACTTATAAATAAAATAAAAAAATGCCTTGATTTAAAAAAAATACTTAATAGTTATTAATTTCAATAATTTATTACTGCAGATTTTTTTTGATAAATTATAAGATAAAATTTATGAAATAGATCTAGAGACAAAATAAAATAGGAAAAAATAATTTTAATAATGTTATTAACTTTAATCAATAATTTAATAGCTAAAAATTATGCAAAAAATTATCCCCGATGATAAAAGAATCATCAATAAACAACTTTTAGATGACGCTTGGAATGGCAAAGATGACTCCATCCGAGATCTAGTGAAAAAAAAAGTCAATTTAGATTTTTGTTATTTTGATGGCAAGACCGCTCTTCACATTGCCACTATGAAAGGCGATGAGAAATTAGCAAAATTTCTATTAATGAATAGAGCAAATCATGATTTAGTTGATATCTTAGGCAGGAGCGCTCTTCATATTGCCACTGAGTTTGGTAGAATTAAAATAATCGAAATTCTATTAAATAATGGAGCAAATCATAGTTTAGTTGATAAATTTGGCAGAAATGCAATTCACATTGCCGCTGGGTGTTTCAGAATTGAAGAAATGAGACTTCTATTACAAAAAGGAGCGAAGGTTAATGCTGTTGACAATGATGGCAGAACCGCTCTTCACATTGCCGCTTTTAGAGGTAATCCCAAAGCCCATCAAGGTTCTATTGGAAAATGGAGCAGATCCTCTTTTAGGTGATGTCTTAGGCAAGAGCGCTCTTCACATTGCCACTGAGTTTATCAGAATTGAAGAAATGAAACTTCTTTTGCAAAAAAGAGCGGGGATTGATTTTGAAGATAATCAAGGCAGGACCGCTCTTAACATCGCCGCTTCTAAAGGTAGTCTTGAAGCCGTTAAGGTTTTATTAGAAAATGGAGCAAATCCTGATTTTAGGGTAACCATACCCGATAAAGACGCAACGCTAATAAAAGATCAACGATTAGAAATAAAATCACCTCAAAGTAATTCAAGATCTTTAGTAAAAAGTGATCTAAGGAAAAGTTGTGATACAAGGCGCCCTAGCCTTCACACTATTTTAGAAACTGAACTGCCATTTCAAACATATGATTCACCATTAACTATGGGAGCTTCTTCTTCCAGGTCACCTTCCCCTTTTCTTAATTACAGGACATCAAAAATAGAAGAAGCAAGGCGTTTGTGCAGTCCACTTAAAGATGATAAAGGATCAGCCAACAAAGGAGAATCTAGAACTTAGTAACAACACAAGAAGTGCAAATAATTGATAAAATATTTTAATCAAAAGATTAAATCAATTTTCATGGGTTTGAAGTTATATCGGTTTGGAAGATATTGGGGTTTCTAATTTTACAGCTATGTCAGTTGATATTAATTTTCTATATTTTTAATTTATAGTTAAATTTTTATAGGCTCATTGAGATTAGTTATTCAAGATTCGCGATTAAGTCAATGAGACTTAGATCTAAAAATTAGCAAGTGATGAATTTTATTTATTTTAAAATAAAACTTCATTTAAAATTATTTTTCTGCAGATTGCAATTTTACAAAAAACAGAAATAAATCTTGTTAATTTCACCAATTTAAACTTTGAAATAAATTCCAACCATCTTTTGATCCAGTGTTTTCATCAATCGCACGCTCAGGGTGAGGCATCATTCCTAAGATATTTTTTTTCTCATTGAAAAGTCCAGCAATGTTAAAAATTGAACCATTAGGGTTAGAATTATCTGATAAATTTCCTTGCTCATCAACATATCGAAAGGCGATTAAACCAGCATCCTCAAGCCTTTTAATAACTTCGCTTTCCGCGAAATAATTGCCATCCATATGCGCAATGGGAATTTTTATAACTCCTCGACGCTTATATTTGTTAGTAAAATCGCTTTCATTATTTTCAACGCGAAGATGAACTTGTCGACAAATAAATTTCATTTTTGTATTGCGCATCAGAACTCCTTGGAGTAATCCACTTTCACATAAAATTTGAAATCCATTGCAAATTCCAAGAACCCTAACTCCTTTTTGCGATAATCTTTTAACCTCTTGCATTATCGGGGAAATTCCTGCCATAGCTCCGCTTCGCAAATAATCACCATAAGAAAATCCCCCTGGAATCACGATCAAATCCAAATCATTTTCAAGATTGGTTTCTTGGTGCCAAATTCTTTGAACTTTGCTATTAATTTTTTGCAGAGCAACAACGGCATCTCGATCACAATTTGAACCTGGAAATGTAATAACTGCTGATTTCATAAAAGTTTACGTTAAAAGTTAATTCCCTACAAAACCTCGTAGCTGTAGTCTTCAATAATTTTATTAACCAGAAGTTTATCGCAAATTTGATCGACAATTTCTTTAACTTTTTTAGAATCATTTTCATCAATTTCTAACTCAACAAACTTACCTTGGCGAACTTGGGAAATTTGCTCGTAACCTAAATTTTTTGCCAAAGAGTTTTCAATTGCCTTACCTTGCGTATCTAAAACTGATTTTTTTAGACCAATAATAATTCTGACTTTCATTTTGAATATTTATTTTGAATTAAAATTTATGTTAAAGCGAAGAGCAATTTCTTGATAGGCTTCAACTAATCCACCTAAATTGCGCCGAAAACGATCCTTATCCATTTTTTCAGAAGTATTACAATCCCAAAGCCTACAGCCATCTGGACTAATCTCATCTGCTAGAATAATTTCTCCATCATCATCAATTCCAAATTCAATTTTAAAATCAACGAGATTAATATTAATATTCTTAAAAATATTTTGTAATAACTTATTTATCTTAAAAGCATTATTTCTTAACAATTCTAATTGCTTTCTATTTATTACCCTTAAAACTTCAACAGCATGGTCATCATTTAACAAGGGATCTTGCAGTGCATCATTTTTATAACAAATCTCAAAAATTGGCGATTCTAAAACAATCCCCTCATCTACACCTAAACGAGCGCTTAAAGAACCTGCAGTGATGTTACGAATGATTATTTCAAGGGGTATTATTTTAACTTTTTTTACCAATTGTTCGCGCTCATTTAATTTTTCAACAAAGTGAGTTTTGATGCCATTTTTCGCCAATTCAAGCATGATATATTCACTGATCAAATTATTCAATTTACCCTTACCTGGAATTAGCGCTTTTTTTTGGGCATTAAAAGCAGTGGCATCATCTTTAAAGTGCTGGATAAGTAACTTCGGATCGCTTGTAGCAAATAGAATTTTTGCCTTACCTTCGTAAATTTTTTGTAATTTTTCAAACTTATTAGTCATTTATTATTAATATTTATTAACAAATTGGTAAATTTAAATTTGGTCAATCCTTTATAAGTTAATTTAAAGATTCTAACTAAAAACTTAAAATTATTTAATAGATTTTTTGTTAATATAAACAACATTAACAAATTTATCAATTTCTATTTTAATATTTTAATTTTTAATATAATCCATAACAAATTAGAATTTTTCATAAAAAATTATCTTTAAAATATTTTCAAGAAATTTGATTTGAACATGCAATTACCTTAAAATTAACAAGAGCTAAGGAATGGCCGAGATATTGTATATCATGATCCAAATTCAATTGAAACTGCTTATATTAGAAAAAAAATTGGAAAAAAATAAATGAAAAAATAATAGCTAATGATCAATACTTTTTCAATTTTGATTAATGGAAAATTTATTACTCCCACACGGCGATCGGTGGGAGAGACATTAATATAGCCTCTGTATTTCCACCCGTCATCAATCCAAAGCGTGTGCCACGATCATAAACCAAATTAAATTCTGTATATAGTCCACGTTTTTTTAATTGATGATGTCTTTGCTCATCATTAAATTTTTCATACATATGACGGCGAACAATTTGCGGATAAATTTCTAAAAATGCCTTACCGACATTTTGAGTAAAATTAAAATCCTTCATAAAGTTTGCTTTTTCATCGCCATTATTAAGATAATCGTAAAAAATACCACCAACTCCTCGAGCAACTCCGCGATGTTTAATAAAAAAATATTCATCACACCATTTTTTAAATTTAGGGTAATAGTTTGCATCTGAAATATCGCAAGCCTTCTTGAAGGCTTGATGAAAATCAGCGGTGTCTTTTGGATCTTCATACATTGGGTTTAAATCACCACCTCCTCCAAACCAACTTTTTTGGGTAACGATAAAACGCGTATTCATGTGGACTGCCGGAACGAGAGGTGAACACATGTGAGCAACTAGAGAAATTCCTGTTGCATAAAATTGGGGATTTTCTAAAGCTCCAGGAATTTCTTTACGAAACTCTTCACTAAATTCGCCATAAACTCTGGAAAAATTTACTCCAACTTTTTCAAAAACCTTACCTTTCATCATCGACATTTCACCATATCCGCCATCTTGAGATTTATCGGTTCTTTGCCATTTTTTTTGTTGAAATTTAGCAGTATCATTTAGCGAATTATTTAGCGAATTATTTAAGGCAAATTCCTGTTCGATTTTTTCAAATTCAGCACAAATTAAATTACGCAACTCTTCAAACCAATTGGCGCAGAGTTCTTTTTTTTCATCAATATTCATAAAATTTTTATTTTTTTATACTTGATTAATTGTTTTTTTAAGCGAATTTAATTTGTAAAATTCTAATTTGTAAAATTTTTTTTAATAAAAATACAATTTAACCTTAATCTAAAAAAATGAATTTGAAATCAAAATTTTTACAAGAATTTTTTGATCGCGGATATTTAGCGCAATGCACTGATATTGAAAGCCTTGATAATATTTTAGCTACAAAAAAGATAAGTGCTTATATCGGGTTTGATTGCACTGCTCAAAGCTTGCATGCTGGGAGTTTAATCCAAATTATGATTTTGCGATTACTTCAAAAACATCAACATAAACCTATAATTCTTCTTGGCGCTGGAACTACTAAAATCGGCGATCCATCTGGTAAGGATGAAGCACGACAAGTTTTAAACGACCAAATTATTTTAAAAAATTTAACAGGTATAAAAACTACTTTAGAAAAATTTGTAAGTTTTAACGGCGATAATTCAGCAATCTTAGTTAATAATGATCAATGGCTAAACAACATTAATTATCTTGAATTTCTACGCGATATTGGTCGACATTTTTCAATTAATCGCATGTTAACTTTTGATTCAGTAAATACTCGCTTACAACGTCAACAACCCCTCTCATTTCTTGAATTTAATTACATGATTTTACAAGCTTATGATTTTGTTGAGTTGCGAAAAAAATATAATTGCATTTTACAAATTGGTGGATCAGATCAATGGGGAAACATTATTAATGGCGTTGAATTATGGCGCAGATTAAATGCCGTTGAAAATTTGGATAATTTTGCAGATTCAATAGCTCAAAAAGAAATTTTTGGTTTAACGTCTCAATTACTAACTACTTCTGACGGTAAAAAAATGGGAAAAACTGCCAATGGAGCGGTTTGGCTTGATTCTTCAATGCTTAGTCCTTTTGATTATTTCCAATATTTTCGCAATACTAGTGACCAAGACGTAATTAAATTTCTTAAATTATTTACCGATTTAGAGCTTTTGCAAATTGCTCAATTTGAAAATTTAAGTGCACAGGAATTAAATCCTATAAAAGAAATTTTAGCTTTTGAAACTACAAAAATATGTCATGGCGAAGAGATTGCCAAAGATGTTTTACAAAAATCACGCGAGATTTTTTTAAATAAAAATATTCAAGCTTTTGAACATAAAATAATTAATTGTCAGGGTGAAAGTAAAAAACTTGTTGAAATTATTATTGAGATTAATGCTGCCGCTTCTAGGTCTGACGCCAAAAGATTAATTGAAGGAAAAGCAGTTAAAGTTAATGATAAATTAATTGAAGATATAAATTTAGTTTTTAACAGCAATCAACAGATAGAAATAGTTATTGGTAAAAAGAAACATTTTAGAATAACTCTTAACTAACTTAACTTTTAATTATTAACTTTTATGAATAAAAAAATTATTGGCATTGGTCATGCAATTATTGACGTTATTTGCAAGATTGATGATGATTTTCTCAAAGATCACAATCTCGTAAAAGGCTCAATGACCTTGATTGATTTAGCAATGGTAAAAAAATTATCAAATCTACATGTAGAAAAAATTTCATCAGGTGGATCAGCTGCAAACACAATGGCAACTCTTGGTAATCTAGGTGTAGATTGTAAATTTTTTGGCATAGTTGGTGATGATGAATTTGGAGAAAAATTTATTACCGAAATTGAAAAAACCAATTGTAAATTTATCGGCCAGAAAGTTAGTAATCAAACTAGTGCAATTTGCTTTATTTTAATTACCCCAGATGGTGAAAGAACAATGTGTACTTATCTTGGTTGCGCTTCACAAATTGATGAAAAATTTATTAATGAAAAAGATTTTTTATCAACCAATCTTCTTTATCTTGAAGGTTATTTATGGGATAGCAACACAACTTCAAATGCCCTTAAAAAAGCCATTAATATTGCCAAAACTCAAAATGCCAAAATTGCTTTTACCCTTTCTGATAGCTTTTGCGTAGAACGTCATAAAAATGATTTTTTAAATCTTATTGACAAAGACTTGGATATTCTTTTTGCCAATGAGGCAGAATTTCTTGAATTAAGTTCGCAAAGAGATTTTAGCGTTTCTAACGCTAAAAAATTTATCGATAAAATATCTATTAAAAACCAACAGTTTTTATCAATAATAACTAGAAGCCAAAATGGTTGCTGTATAATAAAAAAACAAAACATAGCCGTAGAGATTCCGGCAAAAAAAGTTGAAAAAGTCGTTGACACTTCAGGAGCGGGAGATAATTTTGCATCAGGATGGTTTTTTGGTTATTGCCAAAATTACTCTGATACTGAATCGTCTTTATTGGCTAATTTATTAGCTTCGCATATTATTCAACAAATAGGTGCCAGATTTGATAAGGAACAAATTTTAAAAATTTTAAATAGTTAAACATGACATTGTGGACATTAGAATCATTATACCAAGCTTTAAAGGAAATTATCCAAGATCCAATAAAATCAACCAAGGATAAAAGCTTAAGCTATGAAGCCGTTTTTATTGACACGAGAAAACCAACTCCTAATTCAATTTTTGTTGCTATTAAAGGTGAAAATACTGATGGCCATAATTATCTTAAACAAGCTGTTGAAGCAGGTGCAAAAGTTGCGATTATATCTAACATTCCCGAGAATTATCAAGATTTGGATTTAACATTAATCATCGTTAAAGATACTATTCAGGCCTTGCACAAACTTGCCGAATTTGCTCGCTCAAGAAGCAAAGCTAAAATTTTTGCAGTGACTGGAAGTGTTGGTAAAACCGGTACCAAGGAAATGCTTAAAACTGCCTTTACAAGTCAAGGCAAAACATATGCGAATAGTGGAAACCTCAATAATCATATCGGCTTACCTCTTTCACTATGCAATTTGCCAATTGATTGTGAATATGCAATTTTTGAAATGGGCATGAATCATCTCGGCGAAATTGAACCATTATCAAAACTTGCTAAACCTCACTTGGCGATTATTACTAATGTTGGTCCGGTGCATATTGAATTTTTTAAAGATGAGCAAGAAATTGCCTTAGCAAAATCAGAAATTTTTACTGGATTAATTTTCGGTGGATATGCCTTAATTAATCGAGATAATCCCCATTTTGAATTTCTTCTCAATCGAGCTCGAATCAATAAAATCAGCGAAGAAAATATCATAAATTTTGGAACCAACCATCGCGCAAATTATCAAATTACTCACACCGAAATTAAAAATTATGCCCTTACCGCAGTTTCTTTAAAATTAAAAAATGGCAAAAATATTTCCTACGAAGTTTCTTGCACAAATCAAGCGGTGATTTTCAATTCAGCGATTACGGTTGTTGCATGCGATTTATTTGGTAAAAATTTACAAAGCGCTCTTGAAGCAATTAAAAGTTATTCCTCTGGCGCTGGTCGTGGCAAAGTATCTGAAATAACATATAATAACAAACATTTAACCATCATTGACGACACATACAACGCCAGCCTTTTATCAATGAAAGCTGGAATTGAACATGCCAGTAATTTGAAAAAAATTTTAAACAAAAAACGCGTCGTTTGCGCTCTTGGTGATATGCTTGAACTTGGTGAAAAATCAACAGAATTACACTTCAAAGTAGCAAATTATGTTAAAGAATATTGCATTGATTATGCTATTTTAGTTGGCCCTAAAATGAAAGAAGCCAGTGCAAATCTTGATGAAAATTCATTTAGCACATTTGATAATTCGTCATTAGCCAGCAAAAATTTTGATGAATTTTTGCAAGATGGTGATATCATCTACCTCAAAGGTTCACGCGGAACTAAAATGGAGAAAATTCTTGAAAAATTAACCGACAAAAGCAGTGATCACTAGTCTTTTTTTTGAAAATAATTTATGGCTTAAGGCTTTCCTTTGCATTGGCTCATCCTATCTTTTTGGTTTTTTTTCCATAAAAAAATATATCAAAATAATGAATCAAAAAGCCCTTTTCCAGCCTATTCGTCAAGACGGACCGCAATCACATATCAACACAAAAAAGAAAACTCCAACAATGGGAGGTATTTTTATTATATTATCAACCCTACTTAGCACCCTACTCTTCGTTGATTTAACCAATCGCTATATTTTAATAATTATTGCCGTAATGATTACATTTGCAATAATTGGACTTGTGGATGATCTTCTTAAGGTAATATATAAAAATCCAAATGGCTTCCGCGGATCATACAAAATTATTATCCAGTTTGCAGTTATTGGTGGATCATTTTTATGGCTAGGAATAATTGATAAAATGCACCTCAATAATCAAATTTCATTCCCTTTTTTTAATAATTATTATTTAACTCTTAATACTGTTTTCTTTGTTGTCTTTGTTAATTTTGTTATTGTAGGAACATCAAATGCTGTTAACCTTACTGATGGTCTTGACGGACTAGTTTCAGTTCCAGCAATCATTAATCTTATCTGTCTAATATTGATGATTTTTTGCATCTCGACTCCTAAAATTGCCGAGCACTTAAACCTTTTACAAATTAAATTTAGCGGTGAAATAATTTTTCTTTGCCTATGTTTGATTGGAGCAATTTGTGCATTTTTAACATTTAATTTGAAACCTGCAAAAATTTTTATGGGCGATGTAGGTAGTCTTGCAATTGGCTCCACTCTTGGTTTAATTGCTATTATAATTAAACAAGAAATAATATTTTTTATTATATCGCTTGTATTCGTTGCGGAATCTTTATCGGTTATTTTACAAGTCGCTTCCTATAAATTACGTAAAAAAAGAATTTTTTTAATGGCACCAATCCACCATCATTTTGAAAAATTAGGATGGGAAGAAACCAAGGTGGTCAAAGCTTTTTGGGCAAGTTCATTTTTCTTCGCTTGTTTAGGTATTTTACTTTTTTTGATTTGACGATTAATTTTTACTAAATATAATTATTTTAATTATTTAACAATATAAGTTTTTTATTTAAATAACTATTTTCTAGTAATAAGTAATTTATTATACTAAAACACAAATTAATAAATTAAAACATTTAGTAATGGCTAAAAATAATCGTGTTTATCTTTATGACTCAACACTCAGAGATGGCGCCCAAACCAGTACTGTAAATTTTTCAGCACATAATAAAAATACCATTGCTAATTTGCTAGATGAGTTGGGAATTGATTTTATTGAAGGTGGCTGGCCTGGAGCAAATCCTACGGATGACAAATTTTTTGCTGATTTACCAATTCTAAAAAAATCTCAATTTGTTGCTTTTGGGATGACTCGAAAACCGAATATTTCAACCAATAATGATCAAAATCTCAACAATGTTATAAACAGCAATACCTCAACAATTTGCCTAGTTGGAAAATGTTGGGATTTTCATTTAACCAACGCGCTCAATGTTTCTTTTAATGAAAATTTGGCAATGATCTCTGATTCAATTGAGCTAATTATTAAGAAAAAAAAGCAAGCAATATTTGATGCTGAACATTTTTTTGATGGCTATAAAGCTAATCCTGAATTTGCTATGAATGTTATTTTGACAGCTTATAAATCTGGCGCTCGATGGATAGTTTTATGCGACACTAATGGTGGATCGCTACCTTACGAAATTTCTGCTATCGTTAATGAAGTTGTAAAAAAAATTCCTGGAGAAAATCTTGGCATTCATTGTCACAATGATACTGGCAACGCCGTGGCTAATTCATTAATGGCAGTTAGAGCTGGGGTTCGCCAAGTCCAAGGTACGATCAATGGCCTTGGCGAGAGATGCGGAAATGCTAATCTAATTTCGATTATTCCAACATTAATTCTTAAAATGGGTTTTGATTGCGGTATCAATGAAACACAGCTAAAAAATCTTCTTAAAACTTCGCGCTTTCTCGATGATTTGCTTAATAAAGAAGCTGATAAATTTGCACCTTATATTGGCAAATTTGCCTTTGCTCATAAAGGAGGATTACATGTTTCAGCAGTTCTAAAAAATCCCCAATGTTACGAACATGTTGATCCGCAATTAGTTGGCAATCATCGTAAAATCATGGTTTCTGATCAAGCTGGAAGATCAAATATCGTTAATCGTTTAAAAGAAATTGGCTTGATAAAAGATGAAGAAAATCTTGGTGATAAAATTTCCGATTTAGTTAATAAAGTCAAAGAGCTTGAAGCAATGGGCTACGCCTATGATAGTGCAGATGCTAGTTTCGAAATTTTAGCAAAAAAAACTCTGTCTATTGTACCCAATTTTTTTGATGTTATTAGTTTTCGCGTTGTCGATTCGCGTACACAAAATAAAAATCAGGAAATTGTTACTGTTGCAAAAGCGATTATTAAAATAAAAATTGGCGATAAAGATCTGCTTACAGTTGCCGAAGGAATCGGCCCGATCAACGCTCTTGATAAAGCTATAAAAAAATCATTAACCAAAAAATATCCACAACTCAAAAATATTATTTTAACCGATTACAAAGTACGCATCCTAAATCCATCAGATGGAACATCAGCGCTAACTCGGGTGCAAATCGAATCACAAGATAAAATAACTAATAAAAAATTTACTACCATTGGCGTTTCCAAAAACATTATTGATGCCTCATTTATTGCCCTTCATGACAGTTTAGTTTTCTATTTATTAAAAAATTAAACTATTTTAATTTTTGATTCAGCTATTACCTCTCCTACTTTAGCAAGGATATTTATAAAAATATTAAATAAAATTTAATTATCTTAATTACTTTTTTTTACCAAAAAACAAAACCTCGCAAGATAAAAAAATTTTATCGGTTGATTTATTGACGATATTTTTGTAAATTTTTGATAGAAAAAATGATGTAAATTTTAATCAAAATTAATGATATAATTAAAAGTAATTTTAAAAAAGTACCTCATTAAATTTTTTTAATTTAATAAATAGTCAAAGACGAGATCTCATCTCATAACATTTACTTAAACCCTATTCTACCAACAATTGGAAGCTTCAAAGCTGGATATAAAAAATCAATTCCAAAACTCAATCCTAGTAAATTAATTTCAATACCATCAAGCAAACCAATAATTATTCCAAATACTCCGTAAATGCTAAATTGAATACCAGTTCTACTTTCAGTTATATCAAAACAATAACCATTACTCAACCAATCTTTGCCAATTGCATTACTTGGAAGAGTTGCAAAAAATCCTCCAGCTCTGCGCATAACATGCGAGACAAAAGTGTTGCTATTGGGACCGGGATATGCTTTGTAAAATTGCCAATAAGGGTAAGTATCAACAGCATTATAAATTTTTGGAATAATTTTTTCGGCACGCTTGCCATTAATAGCGCAAACTATTTCTGGTTTTGCCCCATACCAATAGCGATCCGGTAAATCATTATTTACTACCACTACTCGATCACTTGCCGATCCATCTCCCCACATCAAGACATGATAAACGACATAGCTTTCGGCATTTTTTTCCTTAGTTGCAATCCAAGTGTGTACGCTATATTTTCCCCGCCACGCAAAAGCTTTTGCGCTATAAATCTGCACCCTTGCCTCACGATCATTTTTTGCCAAAGGCACTAATCTTGCACTCTCCCTTGATGCCGTTTGCCAATCTTGATTCATAAGAGTATTTTAAGATTTTGATTAATTTTTTTTAAAATTTGTTATGATGTTTATTTTTAAAACTTCTTTGAATTAATCAACAAAAAAGAAGCATTTTTTTGAAAGGGTAAATATAATTCGATGATCTAATTTACTGTAAAAATCGCTAAAATAGTCTTAATTCAAGTGTATATGCAATATTTTTAATTTAACTAGTTTTTATTTTTTTATTAGGGTTAACTAATTTTTATGAAAAAATATTGTAAAATATTATTTTAGTTAAATATTAATTATTTTAACCAACACTCACTTCAAATGATCGTTGAGTAAACTCTATAAATCCATAATTTAATAAATAAAAATATGAAAAATTTTCTTCTTAGCCTGACGGCTGTAATGTTTCTTACCTCATGCTCGGCAATTGGTCCAAAAACTAAAATATTGCATAATCACTTAGATGGCAATTCAAAAATTAGCAAAGTAATTATCTTCCCAACTACCGATTTAGGTGGTAAAATTTCAGCAGATGCCAAAGCGATTAATCCTGCCGTGATTGCTGGATTTGGAAGTGTTTACGGAGCTGATAAAACAATTCCTGGTAGTTTAGTAATTGAAAAAATTACCAAAAATATTGGCAATAATTTTTACGCAACTTTCATTGCGCCACTTGATAATCATAGCGCAATTGATGAAAGTGCTAAAAATCCAAAAGTTAAAAAATTCGTTAGCGATGTAAATAAAAAACTTGGAAATTATCAGTTTGTGGTTTCAGTTTTATCTGGTTCACAAGCTGTTTACGATTCAGGAAATCCAGTTTCACTTCACTTAGGTTTATATGATACTAAAAATACAACTTGGAAATTAATCACCAAAACTACAACTAAAAAAACAATCGGCGTTAAATGGGATGTTGCTTCTAGAATCTTAATTGCCAAGGGTTTTAGCGAATTCAAAAAATTAAATTCTACGCAGAAATAATTCTACGCAAAAATTATTTTTTAAACACCACACAAAAAACCATTTGAGATTTACAATATGCATTTTTTTCATATTGTTTTTTTCATCAACCCTTCCTTTCTTTAAAAATATTTTTAACTTGTTGTTCTTGATATTTTTTTAATGATATTAGAGATTATTTTTTGTTAATTTATTTAAAATATCTTGATCAAAATCGCTTTCAAAAATTTGATCTTGCATCACTTGAAATTTTTCAAATTCACCTTCGGCTAAAGATTTGGCAACTTCGATGTAAACCATACCAACATTGGTTAAAATATCCTTCCATAAATTGTAAAGATGTTGAGTTTTTAAAGCTCTGCCTAATTGCTACTTAATTATGATTTGATCTATAATTTACTTGCACCAGTCAAACTTGTTGCTTGAGTTTTATCATTTCTCATTCTTTCAACAAACGATTTTTCTGAATCAGATTTTTTTTTATCTATTTTTTTAACAAAACTACCTGATCTCCTGCCCATCTCTAAATCCATAATTTCGGGTTGGCTCGATTTCTTCTTCAAAGTCTCACTTAAATTTTCAGTAATTTTTTTGAAACTCACACCTCGATCTAACATATTCTTCATTTCTTCAAAACCAAAACCAGCTTTTAGTAATTCTTTTTCTTTGGCAAATACTTCTTCTTTTGCAATGTCATTATTATTTCTTTCTTGATGAATAATTTCATAAGCAATTGCGTAACTAAGTGTTTCGCCTATAGCAGCATAGTAAAATGATTCGCCAGTTGTTGGATTATATCTTAAACTAGATTCAGACAATGCATTGTCACCATTGTGACCAAATGTTGAATCTCCATAATTATTGACACCGCAAATATTATGTTTTCCTGGTTTATTTTCATCGCGAAATAATGCTTGGATAACTTCTGGATTTTCAAATAATGATGATTTTCCTGCTTCTTTAGAAAGAAATTTTCTGATAAATTTATTGGCATCTTCAGGGGTTGTTATTAAGCCACCAGCTGCCCTGGAGTTGCCCGATGAATTGAAGTTCATTTCTCCGCTATATTCTTTTTTTGATTCTCCTTCTCCAAGTTCACAAGGAGTAATATAGCAAAATCCTAAGGTAGAATTGTCTTTTGAGTTAAGTGGTCTTTTTTGCGTTGTTCTAGTTGCGCCAACTGGATCAAGAACTTCATCTTTTAAAACTTGATCATATGTTTTTTCTGATATCAATTCCATTATCATCCCAGAAAGCTCGGTGCCTAAATTGCTATAATTAAAATCTGGGTATTTATCGCGATTCAAATCGTAATTTGACAATTGCACCAACTCTTCACAGCTAAATTCTTTACTAGGATTATCCAATTGCATCTTTGCGATTTTCGCCTCATCTCTGTGACCTAGAGCATGGGTATGATTTAACAAGTCCCTTAATGTGACTTGAGAATAATGACCTATTTTTTTAATAGTTGTAAGATGGGAACAATCTGGAAATTTAGCTTTTAATCCAGCCATAAAATGAGAAAGTTTGGTATCAATTCCATCGGGAAAATTTTCAGTTTGGTCATCCGCTAATCCATGATTCTTTTTTGCCGTTAACTCTTGATCCCATAATTTTAATAAAGCCGCTGATGTAAACATTTTAGTGACACTGCCAACGGCAATAGTGGTGTGTTGATCAATTTGTTCACTATCTTGATGGGGAGATTTTTTCCCCCAGACCAAAGACGATTTAACGCGCGCATATTCATCAAAAACAAAAGCCTGAACTGCATTTGGAGTAATGTTTTTTTCAGCGCAAGCATAATCCTCTGGTAAAGTTAATTTAGTTGACAAGTCATGTATTTCTAGGGCATTTGGCATATAAAGTTTATTTAATTTTCACATTTATTTCTTGAAGAAATTTGATTTTTTAAATTTTTCCAATAATCTAATCTTTTAGTAATGTCCTTTTCAAATCCGCGATTACTTGGCTGATAAAATTGCAGTTCTTCAGGATTATTTTGATAGTTTTTTCGTAAAATTTCTGGTAAATATTCTTGTCCAGAAAAACATTCGTAGGTATCGTGATCATAAATATAATTTATTTTATCTTCTTTATTTCTATTGCCTTTTATTGTATCTTGGTTTTTTTTGTTATTATCTGTTAATTTTAATTCATTAATATTTTTTTCTAACAAATGCTCTTGTTTATTAATTGCTTTAACATAAGCGCTATCGCAAATATGCATCGGCGGTAAAAGTTGCGTTGATTGTAAAGCGATATCAAATGCCCGCTGATGCGCAACATAGCAAGCATTTGATTTTACGGCGTTAGCGCAATAAATTGTTGCGTAACTTAACGCATAATCACCTTCGGGACTGCCCAAAAATTGGTAATTTTGCAAGGCAGTCATCACCTGCACTATTGCATTTGGATCGGCAACTCCAATATCTTCGGTGGCGAATCGCGCGAGTCGACGAAAAATGTAAAAAGGATCTTGCTTGGCAATCAACATCCGCGCTAGATAATAAAGCGCAGAATCAACATCGCTTCCGCGCAGTGATTTATGAAATGCACTAATTAGGTTGAAATGAAAATCACCTTTTTTATCAAAATTAGGAGATTTTTTGGTGATAAATTTTTCTAATTCAAATTCATTTAATAAAATTTCAGTAAAATTTTTTGAAGAATTTTGCTCAGAATTTATCGAAACTTCTGAAGAGTTTTTAGAAGATATTGGAAGATTTTGCGAAGCTTGGGAAGAATTTTTCGGAGAATTTCTTGAGGAGTTTGTTGAGGAGTTTGTTTGAGAATTTTGCCCAAAATTTAGTCCAGAATTTTTTTCATAATCTTGTTTAGCAAAAATCTGTTCGCAAGCGTTGATCAAGTAGCGCGCATCGCCACAAGCTAAAGATATTAATTGTTGACGAGCATCAGTAGTTAACAATAATTTTTGTTGTAAAATTTTTTCAGCTCTTTGCAAAATTTTTTCTAAATCATCGTCATTTAATTCTTGCAATTGCAAAACTTTACAACGCGATAAAAGAGCGGAATTTAAATGAAATGATGGATTTTGAGTAGTGGTTCCAACCATTATTATCAAGCCTTCTTCGATTACCGGCAAAAATAAATCTTGTTGCGTTTTGTTGAAATGATGAATCTCATCAACCATTAATAAAGTTTTTTTATAAATTTTTTTTTGGTTAATTTGCGCAAATAAATTTGACTGTCCATGATCTTGACGACCATCTTCATAAAAATTTTTTTCATTTTTTATGTCATCAAATATTTTTTTTAAATCAGCAACACCTGAAGTGATTGCCGAAATCATGATAAAATTGGCGTCAATTATTTCTGCTAAAAGTTTGGCGATAGTAGTTTTTCCAACACCTGGAGGGCCAAACAAAATTAGCGATGGAATTTTTTTTGACTGAAAAAAAACTTGTAAAGCACCATTATTTTCTAACAAATGTTGTTGACCGATAACATCTGCTAATTTTTGTGGACGAAGCAATTCGGCTAATGGTTTGTAAGGTAAATTGGGATTTATAATTTTAGCTTCAATTTCGTTTGCGATTTTTTTTTCCATTTTACTTACCATTTTTGCATAACTTCTTGCTTACCAAATTATTTTTTATCATTTTGTTTTTGACGAAATTCTTTAATTAAATTTACAATCGAATTAACGCCAATTCCCGACTCTTCTTGCATGGTTTCAATTTTATTTTGTTCAATAAATTTATCACTCATCACCATTTGTCGAAACTTACATTTAGAATTATCAAGCACTCCAAAATCATGAAGAAATTTTGCAACAACACTGCCAAATCCTCCGACTGTCCCCTCTTCAATCGTGATTAACAATTGATGGTTTTTAACTAATTCAAGAATTAATTCTTGATCAAATGGCTTTGCAAATCTTGCATCGGCAATAGTAATTTTTAAATTATGTTCATGCTGTAAAATTTTACTTGCCTGAATTACATTTTGTAAAATCGTTCCGTATGCAATAATTGCAAAGGTTTCGCCTTTTTGAATAATTCTTCCTTTGCCAATTGTTAAAATTTCTTGATCATCAATATTTATTTCTTGATTGGCTTCGCCTCTTGGGAATCGAATAGCACTCGGGCAATCATTAATATTATTAACGGTATTTAACATTTTTATTAATTCACAAGGATCACTGGGAGCCATTAACACAAAATGCGGTAAGTTAACTAAATATGCAATATCGAATGATCCAGCGTGAGTTGGGCCATCAGCTCCAACGAAACCAGCACGATCGATTATAAATCTTACTGGTAATTTTTGAATAGCAACATCATGAACAACTTGGTCATAAGCTCTTTGCAAAAAAGTCGAATAAATCGCACAATATGGCTTTAAACCTTCAGTGGCAAGACCTGCACAAAATGTAACGGCATGTTGTTCAGCAATTCCAACATCAAAAATTTTATCGGCATGAATTTTGGAAAATTCATCAAGTCCAGTGCCAGAAGGCATTGCAGCAGTAATTGCTAAAATTTTTTCATCATGATTTGCAAGTTGCGCTAATTTTTTTCCAAAAATTTTTGAGTAACTTAAAAATTGCGAATTAGCTTTTTGTTGCACTTTAGTTGTAACATCGAATTTGCTAACTGCGTGAAGTTTATCTTCGCTAGGCATTTCCTCATTCAAACCCCTTCCTTTCTGGGTTATGAGGTGAATTAAGATTGGATCACTGGCCTTATCATCGCGAATATTTTCAAGAATGGGAACCAATACATCAAGATTGTGACCATCAATTGGACCGATATAATAAAAACCAAGTTCCTCAAAAATATTTCCTCCCATCCACCATTCCTTGGTAGCTTTTTCAAATTTACGAGGAAATTTTCCAATTGCATGAGGAAGTTTATCAACAATTTTTTTGGAAATATCGCGAATTTTTAAATAGGATTTTGAAGCAACAAGTTTTGAAAAATAATGAGACATTGCGCCAGTTGGAGGTGCAATAGACATATCATTATCGTTTAAAATTACAATTAATCGATTATCACTAAAAAACTCATCTTCGAGTGCACCTGCGTTATTTAAGGCTTCGTAAGCCATTCCTGCTGACATTGCGCCATCGCCAATAACTGCGATAACATGTGATTTTTCTTTTTTAAATTTTTTAGCTACTGAAATTCCCAGAGCCGAAGAAATTGAAGTGGAACTATGTCCGGCACCAAAAGGATCAAATTCACTTTCTGATCTTTTAGTAAAGCCTGATAAACCTTCAGCTTGACGAATAGTTAACATTTTATCACGCCTTCCTGTGATAATTTTATGGGGATAGGCTTGATGACCAACATCCCAGATTAATTTGTCATCTGGAGTATTAAAAACATAATGCAAAGCGCAAGTAAGTTCTACAACACCAAGACCCGCCCCAAGGTGACCACCAGTTTTTGAAACTAAACTGATAGTTTCATGGCGCAATTCTTCAGCAATTTGTTTTAGCTCCTCAAGAGTAAATTTTCTGAGATCAGCCGGATGATTTACCTGCTGAAGTAAATTAGATTTTACCGAACTCTGGGTTGACTTAATAACCATATTAAAAATAAATTTGTGATTAAATTTTAATTTAAAAATTTGTTATCAAAACTAAAATAAATAGTAATTTTAAAATTAACACTAAATACTGCAAGCATGAAGATCAATTTTTACAATTTTTTACATTTACAATATTTGCGCATATGAATAGCATTTTTGAGAATTTAAATTTCAAGAAGGAGTTAAAGTTTTTATATTTAAGTTTTTTTCTTTTTGCTTGTGCATTTGGAATAAATTTAGTTATTTTTCCAACTAATTTAAAGCTACATGGAGCTGGTCCAGCATTAGTTGGAATTGCTTCGGCTTGCGAAACATTTTGGGCAATTATTGCTTCTTTTTTCTTAGCAAAAATCATCGCCAAATTTCGCCTCATGCATAGCTTAAAATTCAGCGCAATATTTTATGCTTTAGCAACAATTTTACTTTATTTTTATGTAAATTTTTGGATTTGGCTATTGCTCATTTCAGTGATTGGAAGCTGTTGGTTTATCTACGCAATATCACGTTTATCATGGTTAAATATTTTACTAGAAAATCAAAATCGTGGAATTGGCATCGGTATTTTTAGCATGATAATTTCACTTGGAGTTGGAATTGGACCATTGATAGTAAAGGTTTTAGGTGCCAATAGTATTTTTTCATTTTTGGCATCGGCCATACTTACACTAAGTTCTTTTTGGTTCTTATTGCCACTAAAAAAACTACCAAAACCACAAATCAATCCAAACTCAATAAGTTTAAAAACTTTCTTTAAAAATAATCCACAATGTTTTTTAGCAAGATTTTTTTTAGATTTTCAATCTTATAGTTTAATGAGTTTTTCAGTAATTTATGGCGTAGGACTCGGCTACTCCTTTGAGAGCTCCGGGCTATTTATTACCGCTTATTATGCTAGTGGATTTGTTGATTTAATTGTAGGAATTTTACTCAAAAATACTAAACCTCAAAAACTAATTAATATTGGCTTTGTAGGATGTCTTATAAGTTTTTTAATGCTATTAGTTTATCATGATAACTATTGGTTTATAGTTTTTATTTATTTCATGTTTGGATCATTTACCGCATGTATTTTTGTTGCAGTTTATAAAATGATGAATGAAGATTATGGTAAGGATATACTAATTTCAGCCGGTTCAACTTTTCAACTGATCGGAACCTCAGGAGCAATTTGCGGAAGTATCGTTGGAGGATTGCTGGGCGAGTTTATCGGCATTCAATGTTTTCCAATAGTTGCAATAATTGCTTGTGTAATCTATTTAAGTTATTTTATTTTTTATGAAAAAAAAGATTAATTCAAATCAAAAATTAAATAAAAATATTACATCAAATATAAGATTAGGCGTTAATATTGATCATATTGCAACCATTCGTAATGCTCGCGGAAATGCTCATCCTAGCGTAGTTGCGGGAGCAATTTTGGCGCAAAAAAGTGGCGCAAATGGCATTACAATTCACTTGCGTGAAGATCGTCGTCATATTCGTGATGAAGATTTAACAGAACTTAAGAAAGCCATAAAATTACCAATAAATCTAGAAATTGCTCCAACTCAAGAAATGCTTAAAATTGCTTTAAAAACTAAGCCAAATGCTGTTTGCATAGTACCTGAAAAAAGACGCGAAATTACTACAGAAGGTGGATTAGATGTCATAAAAAATAAACTGCAATTAGCGAAAATGATCACCAAATTTCATAAACAAAAAATTCGTGTTTCGCTTTTTATTGACGCTGATTTAAAACAAATTGAATGTGCTAAAAAAATTAACGCCGATATCGTTGAATTTCATACTGGTGAATTTTGTTTAAAAACCAAGAATGCTCAAAAAAAAGAATTTGCTAACTTAAAGAATTGTGCAAAATATGCTTATCAACTAGGTTTGGAGTGTCATGCTGGACATGGCTTAGATTACATTACTGCCAAACAAATTTCCCAAATAAATGAAATTATTGAATTAAATATTGGCCATTTTCTTATTGGCGAAGCAATATTTTTTGGACTAGATAAAGTAATAAAAAAAATGCTTAAAGCTATTAAAAGATAATAATATTTAACAGTTTATGTTTATATTAAATATTTTCTAAACTAATTTTAATTATTTCATTATGGCTATTGACCATAATTTCCTTGATATGATCGAGCGCATCACATAAATCTATTAACTCATTTTGTTCAGCAAATTGAACAAAATCAACTTGTCTTTTTGAAAAAAAACCCACTAAACTTGTTAAATCAAAAATTCCAAAAGCGTTAAATTCAACATTACCAAAAATTTTTATAATAGGCTCAGAAACATTGATATTATTGAATTTGCCGATCATTTCAATTAATTCAGGAATTAATTTTTTTAATAAGGATTTATTGAACAAACATTTTTTTGCATTAATATATTTTTGGATAAGTTCCTTGATTTCTTTATTTTTAAAAGAATGGGCAATTTCATAAGAATCTTCGATATTTTTAACCCCCCATCTCAAAAGTAATTTGGCAATTTCTAATAAATTATTTCTAGAAGCAATATCAAGAGAACTATATCCCTTAATATCGCATTTATTTTTATCAACACCGTTAATTAACAAAAGTTCGCTAAGCGCTTGAAAATTACCAACTACCGCATAATGCAATGGGGTCATATTCTGATTGTCATTAATTGTAATTGGATCCTTTTGAACACCAAGATTAAGTAGATATTTAACGATCTCTATTTTACCAAATTCACATGCAACATGAAGAGGGGTAAGTCCAAAACCAGTACGAATTTCTTTATCAACCCCAAGTTCAATAAAAATTTTTACAACTTTTAAATTGCCATAACGACATGCGAAATGAATTGAATGCCACTTTCTAGTTTCAACTGATGTTGTTGCATTGCGATCAGCATCTAAATTTATAAGGGTAGAAACAATATCATCACGAGAATTTATTGATGCATAATGCAGGGGCGTAAACCGATTCGCATCAAGAGTATTTACAGCTGCTACACCTGCGATATCGACAATCTTATTAACCTGCTCAATAGTACCAAATTTTGCAATCACATGCATAATATTGATTTTACTATCACTAAAAATTGATTCACAAAATGCGCGAGACATATCTGCGCGTAGTTGATTTTGATTTTCTACAACTTCAATAAATTCATCAATATCTTTTCTTATTTCTTCAAAATCATATCGCTGAATTTCTGGAAAATTTTTACGTAAAAAGTTGTTAAACTTAACATTCAACTTTTGGATTTGTTGCTGCATAAATTTTAGATTATTCTTAAAAAATTAAATATTACCTTTGAAAAAATTCAATCATCTTCCACGCGAATGCTGTTTTCCAGCTACACGATCTTTAGCTTCAACCATACTTACCCAAAATCCCTTACTGCCTTTTTTATTGAGCATTTGCGCTGATTGAATTAAATAAGTTAATTTTTGTCCTAAAATCATAGAAGTCCAGAAACCAATTGGTTTTACTATATCAACTATCTCAACTTGACTCAAATCTTGCTCTTTAGGTCTTTCAATGATTTCGTATTTAGGCAATTCTTGGCTATTTACCATATTTTTCATTTCTGACTTTATTTGCGAATGAGCTTTAGGAAGTTTATCTTTGTAAAGAATCAACTCCTCTTCTTCTTTTAAATTTTTTTGAGATTTTGGTAATATTTTTTTTAGATTTTTATATTTTTTATAAGCCTGATCAAACAAAAAATTAAGAATTATCCGTAAAATAATTATAGCAAATAAAACACAGGCAAATAGAGATGCCAAAAAGATTAGAAGGTTGCCATTGAAAATATAATTATTTAAAATCTCTTTAAACATTTTTATTATAATTTGTCATTGTTATCTAAGTCACATAATTGTTTTAACTTATTATAGCTCTCAACAAAGCCAATCAATGAATAAGTGTCAATAGCAATCTTACCATCATTGGCAATTGAGGTAATTATTATATCGGCATTTTTTTGCATTTCTTTGATAATTTCAATATCCTCATTTTTATCTTGCGACCAAGCGATAGTTTTAAAAGGAAAAAGATTAAATTTCTTTCCACCAAATGATATTTCGATATTAGCTGAATCCTTAAAAATAAATCCCGCTGAAGAACTAACTTCATCAATGTCATTTTTAACCTCGGTAATCATTAAATATGGCTCACCCCTTTTTAAATAATTACCTTCACGCTTGATTGGCGTTGATACAATATAACAGATATTTTGATTATTTCTTTTAGAGCGAAATAAACTCCAATCATGGAATCGCGTTAATAACTCCTGCGAATTTACGCTTTTAGTGCATAGCAAAATTAAAAAAGTAAAAAAAATTAACAGTTTAAATGAGCGAATCAAGGTAATGCGCGATTGAGTTTTCAAAATTTGATAACTTGACATTTTTTAACTATAAAAATATATTTTTAAAATAATAAATTTAAGTTAATCATCGTTTACAATTTTTCAAAGGAAAAAATAATGATAATTTAAAATTTTGGAAAATATTTAGCTTTACTTAAATTTTGAGATATTTATTTTATATTTAGTATTATCATTTTACTATTAGAGCTTGTAAGTCTAATTTAGAATTGCTAAACACAAAAAATCACCAATTAACAAAAAATTAATTTTAATGAAGCAACAAATATACTCAATTTTTATAAAATTTTAATTTAAAAATATGTCAAAAAAAGTTTTTGAAGAAAAAGATCTCGATAAATCAGATTCCAAAGTTGATTCTGAAATAAAATCCGAATCATCAATTACCGAAGATTCTCATGAAGAGGCTCACGAAGAGCATTCGCCATTGACTCAATTTGAAGTCAAAAAAATTGTCGATATAAAATTAGGAAAATATGATTTGAGCTTTACAAACTCAGCACTTTACATGTTTATCTCAACTTTTTTAATAATAGTTTTCATGCTATTTGCAACTCGAAAAAAATCATTAGTTCCATCGCGAATGCAAACATGCGCTGAAGGTCTATTTAATTTTATCAATGATTTAGTTAAAGGCAGTGTTGGAGATGAAGGGCGTAAATTTTTTCCATTAATTTTCAGCTTATTTACCTTCATTTTAATTTGTAATTTCTTAGGTATGACACCCTATAGCTTTACCTCTACAAGCCAAGTAGCCGTTACATTATCAATTGCATTATTATGCTTTTTAGTAATCACTATTTACGCCATTTCGCGCAATGGCTTAGGTGGATTTATTCATATGTTTCTTCCAGCGGGAGTGCCTTGGTGGATGGCTCCACTAATATTTCTAATCGAATTATTTTCTTTTTTAATTCGTCCAATAACTTTGTCAGTTCGTCTTTTTGCCAATATGGTTGCAGGACATGTACTTTTAAAAGTTATAGCAGGATTTATAATTTCATTGGGTTTTCTAGGAATTCTACCCTTTGCCTTTAGTATCTTAATGACTGGATTTGAATTATTTGTAGCTGTTTTACAAGCTTATATATTCGCAATTTTAGTTTGTGCATATCTAAGTGAAACAATGAAAGCTCATTAAAAGTTTTTTTTATAATTAATTTGCTTAAAAACTTTTTATTAATAAATTATTTATTATTGCTTATTTTTTTAATTCAGATTTGACAGTCTCATTTCTGTCACTTGTATTTTTTTAAGGCATTGCTTTAACAAAATACTTCCCGCTTTTATGGGGTAAATGAGAATTTTTTAACTTTAATTTTTTATTTTATGGAAATGATTGCATTAAAATTCATTGGCGTTGGTTTATTATCAATTGCCATGGCAGGAGCTGCGATTGCGATTGGCAATATCTTTGGCTCTTTTTTCAATAGCATTGCACGTAACCCATCGGCTGCTCCAAAAATTGAAAAATATATTTATATCGCCGTAGGTTTAGCTGAAGCAATGGGTATATTTGCAGTTTTACTTGCATTCCTTGTTTTATACACAAAATAATTTAGTAATCAACGAATAAGGTTATCCTTATTCGTTGATCTCAAATAATATTAATTCATCTTAATTAACAATTATTTTAATTTAATATTTTAAATTTTTCTAAAATTCAAAATATTAAATTAAAATAATTGTTAACTTAAAATATATAAAAAATTTTATGCCTCAGTTTGATTTTACAACTTATAGCTCACAAATATTTTGGTTTTCTATATGCTTTGCGATTCTGTATTTGGCAGTTTATTTTATAATAACCCCAAGAGTTCAAGAAATACTTGATAACAGAAAAAAAATGATTAATGGTGATCTATCTAGTGCGAGTAAAATAAACCACGAGATCGATAGCTTGCACACACTGATCCAAAAAAATAGCCAAGAATCGAATTCCTTATATCACGATAAAATCGAGTCTACGTTAAAAAAAATTAGCCATACCCGTCAAGAAGCAATTGAAAATTTAAAAAAAACCATTGATGAAAATAGCAAAAAATCTCGTAAAGAATTACAAGAATTAGTTATTAAATCTCAAAGAAATAGTGGTGAAATCATTAATGAAATCGCCAAAAATATTAAATCAAAAATTTTAAATTAATTTATGTTAAATGAAAAATTCTGGCTAGCTATTGCTTTTTTTTCTTTTGTAGCGCTTGTTATAAAATATTATGGTCCAAAAATTGCCAATGCTCTTGACAATAAGAGTAAATCTATTGCTCAGGACATTATATCAGCAAAAGAAGCTCGAAAAAAAGCAGAGGAATTGCTTGTGTTAGTGCAAGAAATGCAAGATAAGAGCATCATAGATGCAAAAAGATTAATACTTGAAGCTGAGAGTGAATCAAAAAACTTACTACAAAATGCTCAAGATCTTATTAATCAAGAAATTGCTCGCATGACACTCATGGCTTCACAGCGTTCTAAGGCTGAAGAGGAAGCATCGAAGAGAGAAATTAAAACTAAAATTCTTCTCAGCGCAATTGCACAACTTCAAGAAAAATCAGCATTAAACGCAGATGAGCAAAATAAAATAATTGACAAATCAATTAAAAATTTCGAAAGAATTCATTAATTGTCAATATTATTTAATAATTAATAATTTTTTTAATATAAAAATTATTTTTAGTAATATTAAAATTTAAGAAAATTTATAATTTAAATTTACATCTTCAACAGTAATTTTTGCATTTAATTTTTTTATGCATGCCCTCCGCACTCTAATCTAGACTTATCGGCGATAATTTAATTTTTTAATTTATAATTATTAAAATCTTAAATAACTAATTTTTAATCGATAAAAATCCTTGCCAATTTCAAAAAATGCCTGACAATTGTAATATAATTTGCAACCGCTTTTTAACGAATAAATGTTATGAAATTTACCCTCTCTTCATTAAAAGAATATTTTGAAACTTCAGCCTCGCTTCATGAGATATGCGAAAAACTTACTAATATTGGTTTAGAAGTTGAATCAATTATTGATCAATCAGAAATTCTCGGTGAATTTAGTGTTGCCCAAATCATTGATTGTAAAAATCACGAAAATTCAAATAAGCTTAAAATATGCTCAGTGCGTATTGACGAAAAACTTCCGCCCATTCAAATTGTTTGCGGCGCAAGTAATGCGCGTAATAACCTAAAAGTTGCCTTTGCAAAAATTAATTCAGTAATACCCAAAAATCAAATGGTTATTAAAAAAGCCAAAATTGCAGGAATAGAAAGTAATGGCATGTTATGCTCGGCAAGTGAATTACAAATAAATGATAATGATTTTGGAATTATTGAGGTAGATAATAAATGGCCAATCGGTACCAAGATAAGTGAAGTTTATCAGCGTAATGACTCAGTAATTGAAATATATGCAACACCAAATCGCGGTGATTGTCTTGGTGTTTTTGGAATTGCTCGAGACCTAAGCGCTACTGGACTTGGTAAACTCAAAATAATCTCAACTAAAAATTTAGAAAATCATTTTAACTTTGAATTAAAAATTGATATAAATAATTACGAAGCTTGTCCTTTTATAGTTTATCGTCAAATAAAAAATATCAAAAATTGTCCATCGCCACAATGGCTAAAAGATAAATTAACAATGATTGGGATTAACCCTATATCAGCAATTGTCGACATAACAAACTATGTTATGCATCTAACTGCACAGCCATTGCATGCTTATGATAAAATGACAGTTAAAGGTAATCTTACTATTGATCTCCAAAAAGAATCATCAGAAATGATTGCCCTCAATGATCAAAAATACATAATTGAAGAAAATATTTTATCGATTAATGATGATGAAAAAATTCTAAGTATTGCTGGGGTAATTGGCTCAAAATCAAGCTCTTGTAGCAATGAAACAAGCGAAGTCCTCCTTGAAGGTGGAAATTTTAATCCTACCAATATCGCATATTCAGGCAGAAAATTAAATATTATCACCGAGTCTCGTCATCGCTTTGAACGCGGAAGTGATCCATATAATTGTGAACTAGCTATCGATTTAGCCTCGCAAATGATTCTTGAGATATGCGGTAATCAAAAAACCGAAATCAGCAATAAAAAAATTATCGGCAAAATTAATTCACCAAGAATAATTGAATTCGAGATTAATCACCTAAAAAAGTTAATTGGCATAGATATTCCAAAAAATATTATAGTTGAAATTTTAAATAAATTAGGCTTTGAAATTAAAGAACATGACAATAGTTTAATGCTTACAGTACCAAGCTATCGCAATGATATATCAATTAGCGTTGATATTGTTGAAGAAATAATTCGAATTTATGGCTTTGAAAATATAAATAACCAACCACTGGAAATTAATTATTGCGATAAATCAACAACTAACAATAGTTACAATTTAAAACCAACAAGAAATAATGACACTAATAATTATCAACAAAATAAAATAAGTTTTAATAGCTCTCAAAATCTAAATTATTACAGCGATCAAATTCGTTCAAAATTAATTTCTCGTGGATTAATTGAAACAATTAATTGGAGTTTTATTGAAGATAAAATTGTCGACTTATTTTGCAATCGAGATGAAAATTTGCTTCTGAAAAATCCTGTTTCAGTTGAAATGAATTACCTACGGCCTACTCTAGCAATTGGCCTTCTTAGTAGCTACAAAAAAAATTCTCTACGTAATTTTCAAAATTTATCAATCTTTGAAATTGGTAATATTTTTAAAAATAATCAAGAACAAAAACTATCGATTTGCGGACTCCGTGTTGGGAAAAATAAAGAGAATAATCACTATCGCGATGAGCGTGATTTTGATGTTTTTGATGTAAAAAAAGATTTATATGTTGCACTTGAATCATTAAATATTAAAACGTCAAACCTAGAAATTACTAATGAAAATCTTCGCTACTTTCATCCGCATCGCAATTCTTCGCTTAAATTAGGCAAAAATATTATTGCTAATTTTGGTGAATTACATCCTGCCATTAATCAATATTTTTCAATTAAACAGCGTTTAAATTATTTTGAAATATTCGTTGATGATCAATTTATCAGTAAAAAATTAAATAGCTTTAAAGCCTTTCTAGCAAATGATTTTCCGATTGTTGAAAGAGATTTTGCCGTTATAGTCGATGATGATTTAGCAGTTGCAAAATTACAAAAAGCCATTATCGATATTGATAAAAATTTAATTAAGGAAGTTAATATTTTTGATGTTTTTATCAACCCAGCAATTGGAGAAAACAAGAAATCAGTAGCCCTAAATGTTAAAATCCAAGATAATAAAACTCTAACTTCTTTAGAAATTGACGAGATAAGTAAAAAAATTATTGCAACACTTAGCGCGAAATTTAATGCAGATCTGCGCTCTTAACTCAATATCATAAAATAATCGCATTATTTGCAATTGATTTCAATAATTAAACAAAGCTTATATTAAAAATTTTTTAAATATTTTTTTATGCAAGCAAGAAGGATATTTATCGATGATATAAAATTAATCTTTTTTTGAAATGATTGGTGCCATCTATTCAGCGCCCCATTAATTTTTCTTATTTGATGTATAAGAAAAATATGGGGTATAATTTTTTATTAAGAAGCTTCAGAGATATATTTTACTGCGCTTCCTACTGTTGTAATTTTTTCAGCAGCTTCATCAGGAATTTCAATACCGAACTCTTCTTCAAAAGCCATAACTAGCTCAACTTGGTCAAGACTATCAGCGCCTAAGTCATCAATGAAATGTGCACCTTCGTTAATTTTTGCTTCCTCTACACCAAGATGGTTGATAATGATTTTTTTAACTCTTGTAAAAATCTCGTTATTATTAGTCATAAAATTTATTGTTAGTTAATAGGAAAATAATTGATCAATGATCATTTATTCTTTCAAATTTAATTTTAAATTTGTTTAAAGTTAAATTATATAAATTTACCTTCTTTTGATGACTTTAACAATGCCATCAAAAGAAGGTAAATTTTATTTTTTTTACAAAAAATAAAGCTAATTACAGAAAATTAAATAGCAAATAAAAAAAATATAATTAGTTATAAACTGTTGGCAATCAACGCGCTATATTAATAAAAATGACAAATTCAAAATTATTTTTCAAATATTATTGAATAAATTTTAGCAGTAAAGATAAAAATAAAATTAGAATTATTGCAAAATTGCCATCACCTGTTTTTTTCCACCCATTAAATTTTTTTGATTAAAAAATGGTATGCTTCCTAAAAAATTTTCAAGAACTTTTTTTTTATTCTCAATAATTTCAATTTCACGAATTGCGAGTTTTTTAACGTCAATTTTTTTTGTTGTAAAATAATTTAGAATATCTTCCTTACCACCAACCTTATCAATAAGTCCAGCTTGAAAGGCTTGACGTCCGGTAAAAACTCTACCGTCAAAAATTTCTGTACGGAATTTTTTATTAAGTAAATTACCGCGACGCTCTTCAACTAATCCGCTAAAAAAACGAAATGAATCTTCAATAGATTCCTTTATAACTTTATCAACAAGTTGATTTGATTTTTCAAATGGCGATGGACTTCCTTTCAATGGCGATGATTTATAAGTGTTAAATTTTACTCCAACTTTAGAAGCTAAATCAGTAAATTCTGGGGATTCCATTAATACTCCAATCGATCCCGTTAAAGTGCCGTTATGAGCAACAATATAATCACTAGCGATTGCTGCCATATAAGCACCTGAAGCTGCTGCAGAATACATTAGAACTCCTATAGGTTTTTTATTGTTAATTGCCTTCAATTGATTATAAAGAATTTCACTACCAACAATTTCACCACCAGGGCTGTCAATATTAACGATTACTGCTTTAATAGAATCATCAGTGGCGATATTTTCTAAAATTTTATTACGAAATTCATTATTAAAAATTGCCCCTTCGATTTTTATCGAGGCAATGTAATCTCCTTCGATTACATTTCTCGATAAATCAAATCCAAAGATTAATTTAAAAGACACTAACAATGAAAATACGCCCAGTAATAATGCGATATTTTTCCATTTATGGACTTTATTTTTAAAATAAACTAACCCTGCAAGATTATCTGAAAAATTCATATCGATAGATTATAATTCTTGATTCTTAAAAGATTCGAAGACATTTCCAGCGATATTACCAATGGTAGTTCCGCTCGATGCTTCAGAATAAATATGAGCTTCTTGCTCTTCAATTTCCATATCTTTAATCGATAAAAGTAGTTTTCCACTAATTTTATTAAACATTACCACTTTGGCTTCAAGTCGATCACCCGCTTCATATTTTTCAGTTTTTTGATCTTGTTTATTTTTAGAAAGATCAAGTCTTTTAATAATTGCTTTTAATCCTGAATCGAGCTCAACTTCCAAGAAATCTTTTTTAACGCCAATAATCGCGCAAGATGCCACCGTTCCTTCTACGACCTTATCAAGCTCAGCTTGGAAATTTGGATTATCAAGTTGTCTAATGCCAAGCGAAATTCTTTCTTTTTCATAATTACTACCAAGAACCATAACATTAATTTTATCGCCAGCTTTAAATTTCTTTTGCACTTCTTCTGTAATTCCATTAGGCGAGATATCAGAAATATGAACTAAGCCATCAACTCCGCTATCAAAACCAACGAACAATCCAAATTCAGTAAAGTTTTTGATTAAGCCTTGAACAACATCGCCAACTTTATTTTTTTCAGAAAATGCCTGCCATGGATTTTGCTCGCATTGTTTCATGCCAAGTGAAATTCGATGATTTTGTGAATTAACATCAAGAACCATTACTTCAACTTCTTGACCAACATTGATAAATTTATTTGGACTAGAATTATTTTTTAACCAACTCATTTCCGAAACATGCACTAGCCCTTCAATGCCCTGCTCTATTTCTACAAATGCGCCATAGCTTGTAATATTAGTAACTTTACCTTTAAGAGTTGATCCAACATTATATCTTTGGGCAATCGATTCCCAAGGATTTTGTTGCAATTGCTTCATGCCTAAAGAAACACGCTTGGTTGCTTCATCATATTTGATAACTTGGACTTTAACTTCTTGACCAATTTTTAACATCTCTGAAGGATGTTTAATTCTACACCATGAAATATCAGTTAAGTGCAATAAACCATCGAAACTTCCAAAGTCAATGAATGCACCGTAATCAGTAATATTTTTAACAATACCGTCAATTGCATCTCCGACTTTGATAGTAGATAAAACTTTATCTTTTTCAATATTTCTTTGACTTTCAAGAACAGCCCTTCTAGATACAACGATATTACCGCGCACTTCGTCAATTTTAAGAACTTGTAATTTTTCAAATTTATTTATCAAGAAACTATCATCAGCCAGAAGCATAGTATCAACTTGACTTCTTGGTAAAAAGCAAATTATGGCGTTAATATCAACGGCGTATCCACCTTTAACTCGACCGATAATTTTTCCTTCAATGATTGTTTTATCTTCAAGACATTGTTTTAAAAAATGCCAATTATTAAATCTACGCGCATTATCTCTACTAATGATAAGTTCGCCTTTCTTATTTTCAAGACGCTCAAGAAATACATCCACAACATCGCCTTCTTCAATTTCGCCATCGCGTTTAAATTCCATTATATCAACAAAACCAACTGATTTTGCACCAATATCAACTGCCACACCCTTATCTGAAATTCCAACAACTACACCTTTAACTACACTACCTTCAGCTAATTGCTGGGTATCCTTTTCATATTCTTCAAATAATTTAGAAAAATCTTCATCTTGAAATTGATCTTCTATTTGATTGTTATTTAAGTTTTCGTTATTTTTATTTGTCATATATTTTGGGTCAAGCCCGAGAAAAATAACCTTAGAAACTAGTAAAGTAAGCCTTAACCAAAATAAATTATTTTAGTTAAAATCTAACTATTCTTAGTATTTTTGGTGATTTATAAACAATTATTTTATAAATCATCTATGGTTAATAGTTAAACAAAATATCTAAACGATATTTTTTCATTTTTATGTTAGTTTAAATTTAGGTATTATTTATTTTTTGTTTTTTTAATATTTACTAAATTTTATAGCTTTTCTCAAGTTAAAAAAACCTAAATAAATAAAAATTTCAAAAAATTAAAAATGCCTTGTAACTAACAATCAAAGCATTTTGTTCATAGCCTTAGCTAATATATCCATAAATTAAAAGCAAATTTTAACCATTTACTTTTTAAAATCAAGCTAGTAAAAAATAAAATAAAATAGTTGACTAACTTACTAGGGTATAATAAAATTTTGTAAATATTTTATCGAATTAATAAGCGATCAACTTTATTAAATTTAAAGATTAAATCTGCTTTAAGCTTATTAATATAAGCTTTTAAAGATAAACATCTTAGCGGTTCAATTAATCTTTGGCAAATATAATTTATAATCAAATATGATTTTAACATCAAAAGCACGCTATGCAGTTACTGCAATAATTGAGCTTGCATCGAGCAAAGACAATAAACCGCTCGCCTTATCATTAATTGCCAAAAAACAAAATATCTCACTTTTTTATCTTGAACAAATTTTTTCTAAATTAAAAAAATCTGCATTGGTTGAAGCTATTAAAGGTCCCGGAGGTGGATATATTTTATTAAAAAATCCCAGCGAGATTTCGATAGCAACAATCATCAAAGCAATTGGTGAGCCAGTTAAAATGACTCATTGCAATTCAAGCTCGAAAGCTTGTAATTCATTAACTTCCAAAACTAAATGTAAAACTCATAACTTGTGGCAAGGTCTTGAAAATATAATTTATCAATATCTTGATTCAATTACTTTAAAAGATATATGAGCATATACCTCGACTTCAACTCATCAAGCGCTCCACATCCTGAAGTAGTTAATGCCATGTGTGAAATTTTTAAAAAACCTTATAATAATTCCGCCGCTCATCATCTTGGTAAGCAAGCTGAAAGCCTAGTTCAAAAATCAATAAAATCTATTCGCAATCTTCTCAATGCCGGTAACTATGAAGTTATTTTAACCAGTGGCGCAACCGAATCAAGTAATCAAGTTTTATTTAATTGCGAAGTTGATAAACTTTTTTATTCCTCAATTGAACATTCTTGCATCTATAATTGCAAACCAGCTGAAAAAAAAATTTACGAATTTAATTGCGATAATAATGGCGTAATAAATCTTAATGATTTCGAAAAGAAAATCACCAATCAACGTAATTTCTTAACCTCAGCAATGCTAGCTAATAATGAGACTGGCGCAATTCAACCAGTTGCAGAAATTTCTAAAATTACCCATAAAAATCTTGGACTTTTTTTCTGCGATATTGTTCAGGGAGTTGGGAAGATCGAAATTGATTTAGAAGAACTTAACGTTGATTTTGCCTGTCTATCAGCCCATAAAATTTATGGTCCACAAGGAATTGGTGCATTGTTAATTAGAAAAGGAATTGAGCTTAAACCATTAATTTACGGTGGTAAACAGCAAAATTCTAAAAGAGCAGGAACGCAAAATATCGCTTCAATTGTTGGTTTTGGAGTGGCGTGTGATATTGCCAGTCAACGTTTACAACAATTTTCGCAAATTGCCAATTTACGAAATTATTTGGAAAAATCACTCAAAGAAATTGCCAATGATAATATTAAAATAATCAGCGAAGATGCACCGAGACTTGCTAATACTAGCTTTATCGCGCTTAAAAATGTTGATGCCCAAACGCAATTAATTAATTTTGATTTAAATAAAATATGCGTCAGCGCTGGATCAGCTTGCTCTTCTGGTACTATTGCCCAATCAAGAATTTCTCAAGCACTTGGTCTTGAAAAACATTTTTTGAATTCTGCTATTCGCGTTAGTCTTGGTTTTGAAAATACAAAATCCGATATTGAAAAATTTATTAACGTTTGGTATAATTTCTATCAACAAAAATTTAAAAAAAAATAATGACTATCAAATTACCAATTTATTTAGATTATCAGTCAACCTCGCCCGTTGATCCTCGCGTTGCTGACGCTGTTTATAAATCAATGCAAGAAGATTTTGGAAATCCACATTCTCGCACACATAGTTTTGGCTGGAATGCTGAAGAAAAAGTTGAAATTGCTCGCAAACAAATTGCCGATCTAATTAATGCCGATCCTAAAGAAATATTTTTTACTTCAGGTGCAACCGAATCAAATAATATTGCCATTAAAGGTGTTGCTAATTTTTATAAAAATTCAGGGAAAAATCATATCATCACCGTTGCAACTGAACATAAATGTGTTTTGAATTCAGTAAGAGACTTAGAACAAGAAGGCTTTACAACAAGTTTTCTTGGGGTTAATAAAAATGGCTTGATTGATTTAAATCAATTAGAATCATTAATAACCAATAAAACCTCTTTGGTTTCAGTAATGGCTATTAATAATGAAATTGGCGTTATTCAACCACTCAAAGAAATTGGTCAATTATGTCGAAAATTTGGCGTATTTTTTCATAGTGATTGCGCTCAGGCTTTTGGGAAAATAGCATTAGATGTTAATGATTTAAATCTCGATTTAATGAGCATTTCTGGACATAAAATATATGCTCCCAAAGGAATTGGGGCAATTTTTGTAAGACGTAAACCACGCGTGAGAATTAAACCGCTTTTTAGTGGTGGCGGACAAGAAAGAGGAATTCGTTGCGGAACAGTTCCAACAAGCCTAGCTCTAGGTTTAGGTCTGGCTAGTGAAATTGCTAAAAATGAAATGACCAAGGATCATCAGCATATTAAAAAACTCAGTGATAAATTTTTAAAAGAAATATTAAAACTTTCGCATATTTATCTTAATGGCGATGAAGTTAAACGCTATTGCGGAAATTTAAATTTATCCTTTGCGGGAATCGAAGGTGAATCGCTAATTATGGCAATTAAAGATTTAGGAGTTTCATCCGGTTCAGCATGCACTTCTGCATCTCTTGAACCTTCTTATGTATTGCATGCTCTTGGCGTTGATGAAGATTTAGCGCATACTTCAATTCGCTTTGGAATTGGTCGATTTACCACTGAAGAAGAAATTGACTATGCAATCAATTTAATTAATCAAAAAGTTAATCGATTACGCGAAATGAGTCCATTATGGGAAATGATTCAGGAAGGTATCGATCTCAAATCTATCAAATGGAAAACACATTAATAAAAAACATTAACTAATTAGGAGAAATTATGGCTTATTCAAAAAAAGTTGAAGAATATTACGAAAATAATTCAAACATTGGCTCTTTTGCCAAAGGAGAAAAAAATATCGGTACTGGATTGGTTGGAGCTCCAGCTTGTGGTGATGTAATGAAATTACAAATCAAAGTTGATCTGCAAAATAATACCATTATTGACGCTAAATTTAAAACTTTCGGCTGTGGTTCTGCTATCGCTTCAAGCTCATTAATTACTGAATGGATTAAAGGTAAAAATCTTGATGATGCTTACAAAATATCAAATCTGCAAATCGCTGAGGAATTATCATTACCACCAGTTAAAATCCACTGCTCAGTTCTTGCTGAAGAAGCAATAAAATCAGCTATTGAAGATTTTAAAGAAAAACAAAAAACTATCAATAATTAATTTTATTTAATAATGGAAGTTAATAATAGCCAAGAAGGTTTAAACAAACAAAATAAATTATCTTATAATTTATCTAATCCTATTGTTAATTATTTAACGATAAATTCTGATGTTGCAAATCAATTAAGCAATCTTCTTGCGCAAAGAAAGGAAAGTTGTGAAGGCATTAGAATTAACGTTAAAACTAGAGGCTGTTCTGGTTTAAGCTATACTATCGAATATGCAATTATCGAAAAAAATATTACAAAATTTGATGACGTGGTATTGTGTAAAAATACCAAAAATGAAAATATTAAAATTTTTATTGATCCTAAAGCTTCAATGTTTTTAATAGGCAGTGAAATGATTTTCAAAAGCGATGAATTATCATCAGGCTTTGATTTTATTAATCCCAATGAAAAAGGCCGATGTGGCTGTGGAGAAAGTTTTAAAGTATGAGTAATTATTTTATCCTGTTTGATTTAGAAGTAAAATTTGCCATAGATAGCAATTTTTTAGAAAGAAAATATTTGGAATTGCAAACTAAATTTCATCCCGATAAATCGAATCATAATAATGCCGTTAAGGCCATGGAAATAAATGAGGCATTTCGGATATTAAGCGATGATTTTTCCCGCGCTTGCTATCTTTTGCAACTTAATAATATTGATTTAGTTAATGATGATAAAGCTATAAATCCAGATAAATCAATGCTCCTTGAAATTCTTGAATTACGCGAACATATCGAAATAATTGAAAATAAGAATATTATCGACAATCTTTTGCGTCATTTAAAAGAAACTATTGAAGACTTAATAGCCGATTTCGCGAGAGCTTATGGAGATAATCAAATTAACCTTTCTGCTAATTTTTTAATCAAAGCAAAATATCTTAAAAAAGCCGTTGAAGACCTTAAGATTAAAAAACAAAAACTGCTCTAAATTTTAAATTATTATGGCGCTAATTCAAATTGATGAACCAATTATTGAAACCTCAAATACTTCTAGCAATTTAGTAATTGGAATAGATCTTGGCACAACAAATTCATTAGTTGGAACTGTTATTAACGAAAAAGTTAAGTTATTTTGTGATCATAAAAAAAACGATATTCACCCCTCAATTGTTGAATATGATAATTTCGGAAATGTCAAAGGAGTTGCCAATCAAGTTAATTTTAAAAATAAAAATTCGCATTTCATTAGTTCAATAAAAAGATTGATGGGTAAGAGTTTTAGCGATATTGCCAATTTTCATTATTTGGAAAAAAAATATTTACCAAATCAAGCACAAAATTGCGATAGTCGGGAAAGTATCGCCTTAAAAATTGGCGAAAAACATATCAGCACTGTTGAAATTTGTGCAGAAATTTTAAAATATTTAAAAAAAATTGCCGAAGATAATCTTCAACAGCCAGTTTCAAAAGTTGTGATTACAGTTCCTGCATATTTTGACGAAGGTGCAAAAAACGCCACAAAACAATCGGCATTACTTGCTGGATTAGAAGTAATTCGCTTAGTAAATGAACCTACCGCTTCAGCGCTTGCCTATGGCTTGGATAATAACAGCCAAGGTCTTTATTTAGTTTATGATTTAGGAGGCGGAACTTTTGATGTATCTATTTTAAAAATTAATAATGGTGTTTTTAAAGTTTTGGGAGTTGCTGGAAATAATAATTTGGGTGGTGATGATTTTGATTTATTGTTAAAAAATTTTGGCTTTAAAAATCCCCGTAAAGCTAAAGAAACTTTAAGTTTTGAAGAAAGTTATAAGGAAGAAAACTTGAAAATTTCTCGTCAGGAATTTATTAATTTAATTGATAAGAATATAACAAAAACAGTTAATATTTGTGAAAATCTAATAGATGATTTAGATTTAGACATAAATCAATTAAATGGTATAATCCTTGTTGGTGGATCAAGTAGAATTCCTCTCATTAAAGAAAAACTTATTAAAAAATTTGGTGAAAAGATTCTCACCAATATCGACCCAGATCGTGTTGTTGCAGTAGGTGCATGTCATCAAGCTTATAATCTTTCTGGAGCCAAAAAAAATTTACTACTCGACGTCAATCCGCTTTCATTGGGTATAGAAATGGTGGGAGGAATTATTGATAAAATTATTTATCGTAATTCAACAATTCCAGTTACCAAAACCAAAGATTTCACCACCTATGCAGATAATCAAACTGCAATGAAATTACACATTGTTCAAGGTGAAAATGAATTTGCTAAAGATTGTCGATCGCTTGCGGAATTTGAAATTAAAAATATTCCAGCAATGATTGCAGGTTTGGCTCGTGTTGCTATAACTTTTAGCTTAGATGCTGATGGACTTCTTACCGTAAGTGCTGAAGAAAAATTTACAAAATCTCGGGCAAAAATTGTTGTCAAGCCAAGCTTTTCTTTAAGCGATGAACAAATTAAAGACATGCTCATCAATTCCCTAAAAAATTCACAAGAAGATATCAAGCGTCGTTTACTTACTCAAGAAATTGTTGATATAAATCATGATTTACAAATTATTAAAAAAGACTTAAAAAATAAAGAATTAAAAATATCGCCAAACTTGCGTCGACAAATAAATTCAAAAATTTTAATAATTGAAAATCTAATTAACAAAAAAGACGATAAAAAAGCTATTCAGCAAGCTAAGGAAGATCTAATATCAACTGTCGAGCCAATGATTCTTGAAAAGGTAAATCGTAGTTTAAGCGCTCAAGTAATAGGTAAAAAAATCGATAATTTTTAACCAAGTAATTTCTAACCAGTTTCCTTAACAAAATCTTGCATAACGATTTTTGTTCCAGCTTTTTCAAAGGCAATTTCAAGTTTTTTTCCATCAACATTTAATACTTTTCCATAACCAAATTTTTGATGAAAAACTCTTTTATTGATCATTGATTTATCCTCATTTTGAACGATAAAATTTGAGGTTGATTTTTTTTGAAAATTATTTGCAACCGCAAAATGATTACTACTTTTGAAATTATTTTTTACCGGATATTTTTTATTTGCATAATTCTGATCTTCAAAATCATCATTGAAAAAATCCTGATTATTTTTTTGCCACTGATTATTGGCAAAATTTACTTCTTCAAATTCAATTTCACTTTCAGGTAATTCCTTGATAAACCTTGATGGCATTGAGTTAACAACATCGCCAAAAATATAACGACTTTTTGCAAATGACATGATTAAATGTTTCTTGGCACGGGTAATTGCAACATACATCAATCTTCTTTCTTCCTCTACGCCTTTTCTTTCATCAATTGATTTATTGCTCGGAAAAATTCCATCTTCAAGTCCAGGTAAAAAAACCATATCGAATTCTAAACCCTTGGAACCGTGAACAGTCATAACGCTTACTGCTTCTTGCAAATTTTTATCGTCACGCGCTTCGACTAGCGAAACATATTCCAAAAACTCTGTAATGTTTGAAAAATCATTAAGGCTATTAATAAATTCTTCAATATTAGCAATTCGACCTTGCGCTTCTAAAGTATTTTCACTTTCCCACATTTGCAAATAACCAACTTCTTTTAATAATTTTTTTGCCAAATTTCCTAAAGTTTCATTAGCTAAATTTTCACCGGTAATTTGTTGATTAAATTTTTCAAAAATTGAAATTAATTGCGTTAATGATTCACGAGATTTTCCTTTTAATTCATTATTGGCAATTGAATTTTTAATAACTGCAATAAGAGGAATTTTATTTTCTTTGCTATATTTGTAAAAGTTTGCAACAGCGCTATCGCCAACTCCTCTTTTGGGAACATTGACTATTCGCGACATCGCCAAATCATCATTAAAATTTGCACAAACTCTAAGATAAGCAATAGAATCGCGAACCTCCATTCTTTCATAGAACTTCATTCCACCGATGATTCTGTAGGGCAAATTATTTTGAATAAACGCTTCTTCAAAAGCTCGCGTTTGATGACCAGCGCGAACCAATACCGCAATTTCATTAGCTTTAATTTTCTTGTTAGCAATTGCGTCTTTGATTTTATTTGAGGTAATTAATGCTTCAAGTCGATCATCATTATAAGCAAAAACTTGGATTTTTTCACCCTTCCCTAAATCAGTCCATAAGGTTTTGCCGTGACGCTCTTTGTTATTTGAAATTAATGCATCAGCGCTATTTAAAATTCGTGAAGTTGAGCGGTAATTTTGTTCCAAACGAATAACTTTAGCATCAGCAAAATCTTTTTCGAAACGCAAAATATTGGCAATATCTGCACCTCGCCAACTATAGATTGATTGGTCATCATCGCCAACGCAACAAATATTGCAATTTAAAGCTGACAAGCGAAGTAACCATTGATATTGGGCATTATTAGTATCTTGATATTCATCAATTAAAACATAACGAAATTTATTTTGATAATAGGATAACACTTCAGAATCACGATTAAATATTTCTAAATTAAGCGCAATTAAATCACCGAAATCGGCTGAATTCATGGAGCGCAAACGCGATTGATAAGTTTCAAAAACATCTTTTAATTTTGGCAATCCTAAATCATCATTAAGCGCAGGGGTTTTTAAAGAATCTTTTAAACGCGAAATTTTATTGAGATAAACTTTTGGAGCGAATTGTTTAGTATCAATGTTAAAATCATTAAGAATTTGCTTTAGCAATCGATTTTGATCATCATCATCAATAATTGTAAAATCGCTACGCAATCCTACCAATTCTGGATGGCGACGCAAAATTTTTGCACAAATTGCATGAAAAGTTCCAACCCAAATATTATTAACTTGATCGCCGATAATTTCAGCAATTCTTTTTTTCATTTCACTTGCTGCCTTATTGGTAAAGGTTACCGCTAAAATTTGACTTGGATAAGCAAGATTGGAATTAATAATATTGATGATGCGCGACGTTAAAACCTTGGTTTTACCAGTCCCAGCCCCTGCTAAAACTAAAAGAGGTCCTTCGGTTTTATTTACCGCTTCAAGCTGTTGATCATTAAGCGATTTTAATAATTGTTCAAACGCAACTAAATTAAGCTGATTATCATGATTATTTTCAGAAGTAAATTGCTTGGAATTTTGCACTAACATAAAAATAAAATAAAATTTAAAATCTAATTTTTAAGTAAATAAAAATTTCTCTCAAGCTAAATTTTAAAATTTTTCAGGATTAAATTTTTGTACATCCCGCGCATTAGTTTTAGTAAAAATTGTATTTTTAATAATTATATTCATTTGCTCCTTAGAAATATAAATTGGGGTTTTATAAATATACCATTTTATACCTTCAGTGCATGGTGGAGTAGTGATTGATCCTTCATAAAAAAATACTAAATCATTTTTTTTAATAATTTTTTCAAGATCAATTTTTCCTTCTTTTTGTTTTTTATTTTCAACGAAACTAATAATTTCTTCAAAATTTTTATGATGATTGCCAACTTCTAAAAAAATTGACATCATCAACCATTGCTCATCTTCGCTTTTAAAAGCGATTTGCATTTCAAGGGAAGATGCTTGGTTTTTAACAAGATGTTCGCTGGGATGATGAAATTCAAAATAACGTAAAAAATATTTTTTCTTCATACGTTGCAAAAAACTTTGATCAAAAAAAACTGTTTTTAAAACATAATCTTTGCGCTCTTTTTCAGCATTATTTTGTTGATGATTTTTTTGAAAATGAAAAGATAAATCACTTACCGAGAAATCAGCTACAACATCAATTGGTGATTGGTTTAATCCAATTTTACAAAACTTAAATTTTTCATTAATATCACCCCATTTTTTACTTGAATTTTTTGAGTCATATTGCCAATTTGGTGAGCAACTAACAATTGTTAGTAAGATTAATATTTTTAAATAATTTTGCATAATTAAAACTAATTTAAGTTAGGATTTATTTTAATTTAATAGTTTATTTTGCCAAAGTTCAATATGCTCTAAAGCTCGATTTTTGTAAGCTTCTTTGCGTTGATCTTTAGTAACATTTTGCGCTAATGACATGAATAATCCAAAATTAACATTCATCGGTTGAAAGGCAATTATTGAATCATTATTGTCACAATTTCGTGAATATGTTATGTAATTAAGCAATGCTCCAATTGAGGTAGATTGCGGAGGTAAAAAATCTTCATTTAAATCTTGTTGAGCAATAATTTCTTGTGCACAAAAAATTCCCGCGAGCAATCCCATACTTGCTGATTCGACATAACCTTCAACTCCAGTGATTTGTCCTGCGAATCGTAAATGCGGAAATTTTTTTAAGCGCATAAAGCGATCAAGCAATTGTGGTGAATTAATAAAAGTATTGCGGTGAATTCCTCCAAACCTTGCAAATTCAGCATTGCAAAGACCGGGAATTTTTTGAAAAATTCTTTGTTGTTCACCATATTTCATTTTAGTTTGAAAGCCAACCATGTTGTAAAGAGTTCCAAGGGCATTATCTTGGCGAAGCTGAACGATTGCATAGGCTTTTTCCTTGCGATCTTTTAATTTAGTTTCCGCTGGAGATTTAGGAAAATGCGGATTGGTTAAACCAACTGGCTTGAGTGGACCAAATCGCAATACATCCTCTCCTCTCCTTGCCATTTCTTCAATTGGCAAACAGCCATCGAAATATGGGGTATTTTTTTCCCAATCTTTAAATTCAGTTTTTTCGCAATTATTAATATCTTCAATAAATTGCAAATACTGCTCCTTATTCATAGGGCAATTAATGTAATCACTACCCTCGCCCTTATCATATCGCGATTGCATCCAAGCAATTGAAAAATCAATTGAATCTTTAAAAATAATTGGCGCAATTGCATCAAAAAAAGCTAAATGATCTTTGGAAGTTAATTTTAAAATTTCTTGACTGAGAAGATCAGAAGTTAACGGACCACTGGCGATAATCCATTTTTCATTTGATTGACTTGGCAAGGAAGTAATTTCGGTACGAGTAATTTTTACTTTTTTGGTAGCTAATAATTTTTCTTCAATAAATTGTGAAAAACCTTGGCGATCCACCGCCAAAGCACTTCCCGCTGGAACGCGGTTTTGCAATCCACTAGCAATAATTAATGAATCGAGTTTTTGCATTTCGGCATGAAGCAAGCCAATTGCAGTATTTGGATCATTACTACGAAGAGAATTAGAACAAACTAGCTCTGCTAAATCTTTGGTACGATGCGCAAAAGTTTTTCTTTGCTCATCGCGCATTTCAAAAATCTCAACTTCAATTCCACGTTTTGCTAACTGCCAAGCGCATTCACAACCTGTTAATCCACCACCAACTATGTTAACTTTTGTCATTTTAATGTAATTAATTTTTTAAGAATTTTAGATTATCAATTCTTAAAATCATTAACTAAAATTTTAGATAAAATTTTCTTAACATTTGCCGTTTGAACTAACGGGTACAACTGTCATTCTATCAAATTTCCACATATAACCATCTAGATAGTCAATTGGCATGGCAACCAAGCTACCAAATCCCCATAAAATATTTGCCCAAAATGATGGGGTAATTGATTTTTTAACTTCGTAAGATGTTGAATTAAAGCAATTATCTACAACATCAATTTTAATACCTCTAAAGCTAGAGGGAGTTGCCACAACGGTAGTTGGTAATTTGGTACGATATGAACCATCTGGAGTTGTAATTTCAACCATAACTCCTTCGCGATCACTTGAGGTTTTGGCAATAAATGATTGCGAACCGGAATTAAAAATCGTCGAACATGAAGTTGCGAGAATCAATAAAGAAATAAAAAAGATTTTTTTCATAAAATTAAATTTTGTTGATTTTCAAATTATAGAAGCATGTATTTTTAGATTTATTTAGTAACATTAATACCGAAATAATTTGTGGTAAAAATTATCACATGTTATGTTATAATAGTCAAATAAATTTCCCGAAATAAAATTAATTAATTTTTTTTCTTCTCATTAAATTATTTCGCAAAGCTTGGGAGAGTTTGGTTTTACGCTTATTTTTTTCGATATCATTACGCTTTTTTTTATCAGCTATTTTTTCTAAATTAGGTTCTGAATTTAAAGATTTTTCATTCTTATTTTTATAGTCATTCATAGTTTTAAATGTTTATATCACTAAATTTTATATTGGTAAAATAGTTATTAATTGTTTTGTTTAAATTAATTATCTTTAAATAGATTTAAACTAGTTTTATTTTATTTTAACTATCTTGAGTAATTTCAAATTGCTTTAAATAAAGATTAGCATATAAACCATTTTGATCTAGAAGCTCTTGATGCTTCCCCTCTTCCACAACTTTACCATTGCTAATTACAATAATTTTATCGCAGTGAATTACGGTTGATAAGCGATGGGCAATAACTAGTGAGGTACGATTTTTCATTAATTTTGCCAAAGCATCTTTAATTAATTTTTCAGAAATTGGATCGAGTGCTGAAGTTGCCTCATCAAGCAAAAGAATTGGTGCATCATACAAAATAGCTCGGGCAATGGCAATTCTTTGTCTTTGTCCACCTGATAAACGAATGCCATGTTGGCCAACTTTGCTGTGATATTTTTCCGGTAATTCAGAAATAAATTCATCAGCTTCCGCTAATTTTGCAGCACGAATAATTTGCTCTTCGGTTGCTCCTTCTTTGCCGTAGCGAATATTTTCTAAAACCGTATCGTCAAATAACATAACCTCTTGATTGACTACAGACATCGAGCTTCTAAGTGATTTAACTGTTAGATCGCGAATATCATGTCCATCAAGTTTAACTTGACCATTTTGCGGATCGTAAAATCTTAAAATCATATTCATAATCGTTGATTTTCCTCCCCCCGAATGACCAACTAGCGCAACAGTTTTTCCGGCAGGAATTTTAAAACTAACTGATTTCAAAGCATCCTTTCCTTCAACGTAACTAAAGTTAACATTTGCAAATTCGATATCGCCTTTAACATCAAGAATCTCTAGTGCATTTGGCTTATCAATAATTTGCGGTTTTTCATCAAGTAAAGTGTAAAGACGAGTTGCGGCAGCAAGTCCCATCTGCACTCCTGAATTCATGCTCGAAACTGATTTTAATGGTTTATAAGCCATCATCATCGCTGCAAAGAAAGAAAAAAATGCTCCCGGAGTGGTTTGGCCAGTTATGACTTGATGTCCGCCATACCAGATCACTGCTGCTACGCCAATCCCTGCCAAACTCTCAACGAAGGGGGAAGAAATTAATGAAATGCGTGAAATTTTTTTGGCCATTTGAAATGCGCTATCAATAATTATACCCATTCTACGCACTTCGAAATCTTCACAATGATAAGCTTTAACTAATTTTGAATATTGCAATGTATCACTCATTTGTGAATTAAATTTCGAAGCAATTTCTTGATTTTTATAAGATAAATTCCGCAATCTTTTGCCGATGCGATAAATTGGATAAGCAGCGAGCGGAAAGCCAATAAACGCTACCAAAGACAGTTCAACACTTTGATTAAACATCACAATAATTAACGCAAATAAAGTAAAAAATTGTTTTACGAAACCGTTCATCGAAGTTGAAATCAAACCAACCACAGAAGTAATTTCATTGATTATACTGGAGATCATATCACCTGAAGATTTATTATGAAGCTTATCGATATCTGATTTAATGAAGTGAGAGTAAAGACGAAGACGCATCTGCGAAGTAATGCGCATGGTCAATAAATTCATGGTAAGAAGTTGGTAATAAGTTGCAAAACCTTTGATTACAGTTACGCCAAGGACAAGCAAGGGAATATAAACTAAGGCATTAGTATTTTTTTGAACAAAAACTGAATCGAGCGCTGGCTTAATTAACCAAGCATGAAAGGAAGTTGTTCCTGCAATCAATAGCATCAAGCCAATAGAGATTCCAAAAGTTCTCCAGTGAGAGATGATATATTCAAATGTAATTCTTTTGACAAGATAAGGTGTGCTGTTATAGTTAATGGTCATTAGCTAAAATTATTTTAAATTAGTTATTGTAAGTCAAAATTATTTTTTTTAATTTAAGTAAGCGAATAATTTTTTAAATTTTTTAAATATTATTTTCTTAAATTTGCCAATATTTTGCTAAATCGCAAGCGTTAATTATGCTCAATATTTTTTCAATTCTTAAAAAACAATTTATCAACGCAATAGAAGTTATTGCCTCAGAGCATCGCGTTATCTTAAGTGAGAATGATTTAAAAAATTTTACCGTTGAACCAATTAAAGATAAAAAAAATGGCGATATAGCTTGCAACATCGCCATGACATTAATTAAAAAATTCAAAGATACTGAACTTAAAAATGTTGAATTACTTGCCAACTCGATTGCTACACAAATTTTAAAAACAGCTAATTCTGTCAATAAAATTGAGCAAGCAAATTGTAGTTTAGTTCATGAAATTAAGGTTGCCAAAGCTGGTTTTATAAATATTTTTTTAACACAAAAAATCTTACTTAAAGTTTTAGCTGATATCGTAATTATCGATAAAATCAATTATCCAAATCTTGGCAATCAAGTAAAAGTTAATTTAGAATATGCCTCTCCTAACCCTACTGGCCCAATACATGTTGGTCATACTCGTGGTTCAATTTATGGAGATGTTTTAGCGAATTTACTACAAAAGGTTGGCTATGATGTTTTAAAAGAATATTATATCAACGACTCTGGTTCACAAATTTTAACTCTTCTACGCTCTGTTTTTAAACGCTATCAGCAAGCTTGTGGAATTCAAATTAATGAGGAAGATTTTCTTAAATTAGGCTTATATCCTGGAGAATATCTTGCGCCAATTGCCAAAAAATTATTTATTAATTTCAAAAAAGAATTACTAAATCTTGATGAAAATCAATATTTTCCAATAATTCGTAATTTAGTTGTTGATGATATGGTTGAGCTAATCAAGAATGATCTACTCGCTCTTGGCATAAAGCATGATAGCTATTTCTCTGAAAAAAAAGAATTACATGATAAAAATAAAATCGCCGATGCTATTGAAGTACTAAAAAAACATGATTTAGTTTATGTTGGTAAACTTTCAATACCCATGAGCGATAAGGGCGTTGGTCAACATCTTGAAGATTACGATGAAAGTGATCAAACATTATTTCGCTCAACAAATTTTGGTGATGACGTTGATCGTGTTGTTATAAAAGCTGATGGATCATACACCTACTTAGCTGGAGATATGGCTTATACTTTATCGAAATTTGAAAGAGGAGCGAGAATTTTTATTATGCCACTTGGCTATGATCACGCTGGCTATGTTAAAAGACTTAACGCTGTAGTAGAATCGCTAACAAATAATCAAGCTAGCCTAAAAGTAATTTTATGCCAAATGGTAAAATTTGTAAAAGATGGTCAGCCCTTAAAAATGTCAAAACGCGCAGGGAATTTTATTACTGCCCGTGAAGTAATTGACGAGGTTGGAGCTGATGCATTAAGGTTTCTAATGTTATGTAGAAAAAATGATACGCCATTTGATTTTGACTTGAGCAAAGTTGTTGAGCAATCAAAAGATAATCCAATTTTTTATGTTCAATATGCTCACGCACGCTGTTGTTCGGTATTAAAAAATGCTCAAGAATTTTTTTCAAAAAATATGACCAATTCTGATGAGTTAAAATATTTATGCCAAAAAAACATTGATTTTTTAGAAGTCTTAAATGATGAAAGTGAATTGGAATTAATTAAAAAAATTGCTAATTACCTACGAATAATTGAAATGTCAGCGCAATATTTTGAACCACATCGCTTGGCATTTTACTTGCAAGAATTAGCTGGAGATTTTCACGCTTTATGGAATAAGGGTTCAGAAAATCCCCAATTAAAATTTATTATTAAAGACAATTTAAATCTTACATATGCAAGGCTTTGTCTTGTATTTTCTTTGAAAAAAATTATCGCTTCAGGTTTAGAAATTTTTTCTATTACACCATGCGAGGAAATGAAATAAAATTATGGAAGATTTTGGATATCAAAAAGACAAAAGAGACGGGCGAAGTGGAAATTTTAATAAACAAATTTTTCTTGCTTTATCAACAATAGCTTCGATTTCCCTTTTCATTTATATTACCCTTACAGCCTATCATTTTGCTTATCCAGATGATGAAAATGTTAAACTAATTAAAGCAACGCAACTTCCAATTCGCGTTGGAGTTGAAGATGAAAATAATAAAAATAGTAAAAATATTCAAATCGATAGAACGATTTATGAAGATATTTTTGGCAATAAAAAAGAAGCCGTTAAGATCAATAACTCAAAGGTTAGTAGCACTCCTGAATCTGCATTACCACCCAAAAAAGAATTTGCTGAAAAAAATTTAACGATCGATAAAAATAGCCTTAATGCCAGACCCCAAACCCCAAATAATAACAATCAAAATAATGAAAATAAAATCATTGATAATAAAAAATTTCTCGGCGAATCTCCATCGCCAATTTCTTCTGGTGAAAATTTTGCACCCGCTGAAAATAATTCATCGCTAGCATTGAAAAACTCTAATCTTGAAAATAACAATGAAAATTACACTAGTAATTCATCCAATTCAAAATTACCAAAAACTATTGAACGCAAAAAAATTGTCCGCGTTCAAATCGCCGCGATGTCATCACGTGAGATTGCTGAAGATCAATGGAAGAAATTACTAAGAATGAATCCTGATCTTTTTGTTAATTTGCGTATCGTTATTCAAAAAGTTGATTTAGGTAAAAGAGGGATTTTTTATCGTTTACAAATTGGTGATTTTTTTAATCAAATTGAAGCTGAAAATTTTTGTCAAAAATATATTTCACAAACTCAGAAAAGTAGAGCTGACTGCATCGTTGTTGAATAGTCAAAAAATCTTATTAAATTTTTTAATATCGGTAAGTAATTTTTGATATTTATTTGGCTCAACAGCTTTTCCTAAAATCCAATCATAGATCAACATATCATCTTCATCTAAAAAATCTTGGCATAAATCATAACCGTAATTAATAATTTCATTTTTATTTTTGGTAAAAAAATTACCAAGTAAAAAATCAGTTTCTTTGCAACCGCGATATTTAGCGCGATATAAAATTTTTTTTAGTAGTAAATTATCATTATTTATCATGATTAACTTTTGGCATTTTTAATTAGGAATTGTTGAATGTTTTTTATTAATTCTTGTGCTTGATTTATTTGATATGGCTTTATTTGAGCATTCCCCCATACTGGCTTTGGAAAGGTTAAGTCAATTTTTTGACGCGCGATAATATGAACATGCAATTGGCGAACAACATTGCCAAGGCTAGCGATGTTAAGCTTATCAACTACAAAATTTTCCTTCAAAAAATTTGCACAAATATTAATTTCATTGATTAGAATATTTTGATTGAGAATCTCAAGATCAGTCAAATCATAAGCAAATTCTATTCTTGGCACCAAAATTAACCATGGATAATTTGCATCATTATTTAGCAATAAGGTTGATAATTCAAGATTGGCAATAAAAAAACTATCGCGCTTTAATTGACTATCTAGCTCTTGATTGAAGTTTTCGTCAAAATTTTTTATAAAAATTTTCATTAGGTTGCATCATAAATTTAAAGTTTTATTTTAAAAACTAAATTCAAAATTATTACTTGCAAGTAGCGTGTTAAATTCATTAACGATCAACAATATTGTAATTATCAACAAAGCCTTAATTGGCTTTGGTGCTGGACTTTGCGTGCTTACTGGGGAAACTGGATCTGGCAAATCAATATTGCTTGACGCTCTTGGATTAGCAATTGGTCTTCGCTCCACTTCTCGCTTGATAGGAAGTGATGATAATAAAGCTGAAGTAAGTGCTGAATTTCACATTGAAAAAAATGATTTTTGTAAAAAAATTCTTGAGGAAAATTCCTTAATTGATCAAGATAATCCTCAAATATTAAGGATTCGCAGAATCATTGGCGATAATTCAACAAGCAAAGTTTTTGTTAATGATATGTCAATTGGCGTTAATTTGCTGGCCAAAATTGGTGAAACTTTAGTTGAAATTCATGGCCAACATGATCAGCATAATTTACTTAACTCTAAATCACACTTAATAATACTTGATGATTTCTCAATTAATTCACAATTAATATTGAAACTTAAGCAAAAATATCAAGAGTTAAAAATAATCGATGAAGAAATTGAAGAAATTAATCGTCAAAAACAACAAGCCATTCGCGAATATGATTATTTAACTCATGTCGTTGAAGAGCTTGAAAATGCTGATATTAAAGCCAATGAAGAACAAAGCCTTATTGAAGCTAAAGACCAATTTAATGCTCAAGAAAAAATTGTAAATTTTTTAGGCGATTTTAAAAATAATTTAGGCGAAACTTTAAATTATCAACTTTCTGCTCAAAAAGTTTTATTGCGTAATCATAATTTAATTGATAATTATTTAAAAGATTACAAAGATTTTTTTGAAAAATTAGCCGATGATTTTGACAAACAAATTAACTTCACCGATACTTCCTTTTCTAGCCTAAACAGTCTGATAAAAAAAATTAGCAATAACAATTTTAATCGCGATGAAATCGAAGAAAGATTATTTTTAATTCGCAATTTAGCGCGTAAATTTAATGTTAAAAGCGAAGAATTATCAACTGTAATTAATGATGCTAAAGAAAAAATAAAACTAATTGATAATTCAAAAAAGACTTTTGCCAATCTAGAGCTCCAAAGGAAAGAAGCTTTTTTTAATTATCAAAAAATTGCTCAGGAACTTTCTAAAAAACGCCAAAATACCGCTAAAATACTCGCTAAAAAAGTTGAAGAGGAATTACAATTCCTTAAAATGAATGACACAAAATTTCGTGTAGATTTTACAAATTTAAGCGAAAAAAATAATAATGATAATGAAGATATCGATAATAGCTTAACCTACTCTATCAATGGCTTAGATCGTATAAAATTTGTAGCGTCAACCAATAATAATGCATTTGATGATATAACTAAAATTGCTTCGGGAGGAGAGTTATCGCGATTTATGCTCGCATTAAAAGTTGCTCTAATTGATGTAAAATCGACACCAACAATGATATTTGATGAAATTGATACTGGCATTAGCGGAAGTACCGCTGAAGCAGTTGGTAAAAGATTAAAAACACTCGCTAATAATTTTCAAATTTTGGTGGTTACTCATCAAGCGCAAATCGCTTCTAAAGCTGATACTCACTACAAAATTAGCAAGCAAATTTCTCAAAATTCTGCAAGTAAAAAAGTTAATACCATTATCGAAGAATTATCAATTGAACAAAGCGAGCAAGAAATCGCAAGAATGTTATCAGGAGAAATTATAAGCGATGAAGCAATTTTGGTTGCTAAAAATTTACGAAATTCCTTATCGAAATAATTAAAAAATTAAATGTAATTTCTAAACCCTAATTAAAAAAATAAATCTAATTTATAAATCTTAGTAAATTTTTTATTATTAAAAAATAATTTTTACCGTAAATTAAAATTAAGAAAATAAAAAAAAACATTAGAAAATTTAAATTAACCATATTAAAAACTTATTAGAAAATAAACCTCAAAAAAGCAAAAATATCTAAATGAGTAGCGAAGAAGAAAATCCATTTGTTAGAAATACCAGAAATTTTTTTATAATTTCAGGGATGATTTGTATCGTCCTTCTTCTTTGCTTTTACGTAACCGGAACTCTTGTTATAGTTAGTATAAATGGCAATTGGGAATTGATCAAAGCCTTTAGTGGATTGCCACTTGATAAGCAATTTATTTATCTCTTCAAAACGATGATGGCTTATTGGAAGTTTTACTTAATTAATTTTGATAAACTTTCATCACAAAGTTATAATGGCTTCGTGCCAAAATTATGGGTTGCCTCAACTCTTCCTTATATCCTACTATCTTCAATTTCTTGGGTATTTCGCGCGCCTTTAATGGATTGGCGTCCATTTAAAAAACCAGAATCAATTCATGGTGATGCGCATTGGGCAACTCCTTCAGAAATAAAAAAAATGGGACTTCGCGCTAAAACCGGATTACTTCTTGGCTCTTATCAAAAGAAAATGTTAATTGCTGATGGCTATCAACATATCCTGTTGTTTGCTCCTACAGGATCCGGAAAAGGCGTAGGTTTCGTAGTTCCTAATTTACTTTTTTGGCGTGACTCAGTAATTGTCCATGATATAAAACTTGAAAACTACGAATTAAGTTCGGGCTGGAGAAGATCGCAATTAAAACAAAAAGTTTTCTTGTGGAATCCAGCTGATCCTGATGGGATTAGCCATTGCTACAACCCCATGGATTGGATTAGTAAAAAACCTGGACAGATGGTTGATGATGTCCAAAAAATTTGTAATTTTCTTTTACCTAAGCAAGAATTTTGGTCGAACGAAGCAAGAGCTTTGCTTACGGGAATCATGCTTTATTTAGTAGCTGATCCCAATAAACCTGCAACATTAGGTGAAGTTGTGCGAACATTAAGAAGTGATGATGTAGTTTATAATCTTGCCGTTATCTTAGATACGATGGGTAAGATTATCCATCCAGTTGCTTATATGAATATTGCTTCATACTTACAAAAACCTGACAAGGAACGCGGATCGGTAACTTCAACTGCCAACTCGTCACTTGAGTTATGGGCGAATCCATTGATTGATACAACCACTGCGACAAGTGATTTTAATTTACATGAATTTAAAATTTCTCCGCACACCGTTTATGTTGGCTTAACTCCTGATAATATTTCACGCTTGAAACCATTGATGAATATGTTTTATCAGCAAGCGGCAGCTTTTTTTACCGCCAAAATGCCCCAGAAGCATGAGAAATTCGGCGTGTTAATGATGATGGATGAGTTCCCAACTCTTGGAAAAATGGAGCAATTTCTTGCAGGTATCGCTTATTTTCGTGGTTATCGCGTTAGATTATTTTTAATCATTCAAGACACCGAACAGCTCAAAGGAATTTACGAAGAAAATGGCATGAACTCTTTTCTTTCTAACGCTACCTATCGCATAACTTTCGCTGCCAATAATATGCAAACTGCCAATTTAATTTCGCAATTAATTGGCAATAAAACTGCGGTGCAAATTTCATATAATAAACCAAAATATCTTGATTTAAATCCCGGAGCCCGTTCATTACACGTTTCAAATGTGCAACGAGCTTTGCTTCTGCCACAAGAAGTAATTCAATTACCTCGCGAAGATCAAATTATCTTGATCGAATCTCAGCCACCCGTAAAATGTAAAAAAATTATTTACTATAAAGATCGTTTTTTTACTTCACGAATTTCCAAAAAAATTCCTGTTCCTAAGCAAGAACCAAATATGCCTAGCATGCAAAAAACAAATAAGAATGAAGATAAAAAAGATAGCGCTTCAGACTCAGGGGGAAGTCTTAACTAGTGATTATTGATCAAGAAAATATACAACAAAATCTTATTAAAGCTGGAGTGATCGGTTTTCCAGTTAAAAATTCATTATCGCCAAAAATTCATAATTTTTTCATAGAAAAATTTACTATAAATGGAACTTATCAAGCAATTGAAATTGAACCTCAAAATTTTGATTCAGCAATAAATAACCTTATAAATCAAGGCTTCAGTGGTTTCAATGTCACCATTCCATTTAAAGAAAAAATTTTTCATAAATGCGATTTTGTGAGCAATGAAGCGAAAATAATCAAAGCCGTTAATACTGTTGTAATTGATGACAATAAAAAATTACACGGCTTTAATTCTGATGCGAAAGGTTTTATTGATAATGTTTTTGATAAATATAGAAATTATAATTTTTTACAAAAAAATGCATTTGTAATCGGAGCTGGTGGGGCTTGTCGAGCAATAATTTATGGGCTTATATCTCATGGCGTAAAAAACATTTTTATAACAAATCGTGATATTATTCGTGCTCAAAATTTAATAAATGATTTTAGTAAAATTGCCTTGGAAAATAAATGTAATTTATTTTTATTATCACAAGATAATTTTGAAAAAGAACTTTCTAATTGCGATATTTTAATCAATTCATCTTCCCTAGGGATGATTGGTCAAGAACCTTTACTTCTTAACTTAAATAATTTAAAAACTACATCTATGGTCTATGACATAGTTTATAAACCATTGATAACTGATTTACTTCATTTTGCAATTAAACGCGGAAACCCTATAGTTACAGGGATAGGCATGTTAATTAGACAAGCCTTAGTGGGTTTTAATATGTGGTATGGAGTTTTAGTAAAAGATACTCAAGATATTGAAAAATTATTAACTTCAAATAATATATAATTATGAATTCATTAAAAAAAATTTTTAAAATTATTCACAATATAATTGCCATTACATTGCTAATTTTACTAGTTATTTTCATGGTCAATAATCGCCAAATTATTGATATTGATTTTACTTTTTTTAATTTTAGCGCTCAAATACGAATTTTTACTTTAATGATAAGTTGCTTTTCACTTGGGGTAATTACTACTTTTTTAATTCTTTCCCAAAAATTCATTAGAACTTTTTTTAATAGAATTCACGATCAGCGCAAAATTAAAAAACTGCAAAAACAACTTCAGGCTCAACAAAATTTTACATAGAAACTAATGTTGATAGTTAATTCTAGTTTTATAAAAAAATCCAAACAATATTTACAGCTTAATCTAAGCTATTTTTTTAAGCAGGAAATTAAAAAAATTTATTTTATTTGGCGTTAATTTAAAGCTTTATCAAAGCAATATGAGCCTTGCACTTGCAAGCGAAAATCAATTATTAAGAATTATTATTATTTAATTTACGAAAATCACCTAACCTCGCTTATTTTAAATAAATTAATTTAAGATGTTGATTTATTTTTTTTTATATTTATTATTTTGATAAATGCTGATTTAATGCTCAATTTTAGTTTATTCTTATCTTAAAACTATACCCAATTTTAATTTTAAAAATTCAAATTCAAAATCTAAAGATAAAGTTAACTTTAATTAGTTATCAATTAACTTTAAGTTAAAATATAATATTTAACAGCAATCTTAATAAATTATAATTAAAAATAACAGAATTTATGGCTAGCAACTTAACAATCATGGGCAATAAAGAAATACTTCTGGTAGCTGAAAATATTGCGCATGAAAAAGGTATCGAACCTCAAGAAGTAATTGAAGCAATGGAAGAAGGTATTAAACTTGCTGCCAAGAAAAAATACGGTCATCACCTTGATATTGATTGCAAAATTGATCGCAAATCAGGGCAAATAAAACTTTATAATAAACTACAGGTTGTTGCTAATGATACCGAAGATTTCGACATTAGAACTCACATAGATTTAAAACATGCTAAGAAGGAAAATAGCGAAGTTGAACTTGGCGATATCATCGTTCAAGAGCTTCCCCCAATTGACTTAAATCGTGTTGTTGCGCAAGTTGCTCGTAACGAAATAATTCGCAAAGTTAAAGAAGCAGAAAAAAATAAAGAATTTAATCTCTTCAAAGATCGTATAGGTGATATTGTCAGCGCCTCAGTAAAAAAAGTTGGCCTCAAAAATATCGTTATGGAAGTTGATGGTTATGAAGCGGTTATTCACGAAAGTGGCTTAATTAATCGCGAAACATTTCGCGTTGGCGATCGCATGCGTTGCTATATCGAAGATGTTCGTCAAGAATCTTTTGGTGCACAAATTTTCCTATCGCGAACTCATCCGCAATTTTTAGTTAAATTATTCGAACAAGAAGTTCCAGAATTATATGAAGGAAATATTGAGGTTAAAGCAGTTGCTCGTGATCCTGGTTCACGTGCTAAAATTGCCATTTATTCACGTCGTGATGATATCGACATTATCGGCTCATTCATTGGTATTAGAGGTAGCAGAGTGCAATCAGTAAGCTCTGAATTACGTGGTGAAAAAATTGATATCATAAAATATTCCCCCAATATTGCGGAATTAGTTATAAGCTCTTTAACTCCTGCTAAAATTAGTAAGGTGGTTGTTGATGAAGAAAATAAACTTATTGAAGTTGTTGTTCCTGAAGATCAGCTCAGCCTTGCTATTGGACGAGGTGGACAAAATGTTAAACTCGCTTCAAAGTTAGTTAATCATAAAATTGATGTAATGACTGAAGATCAAGAGTCCGCTCGTCGATCAACTGAATTTAATCAAGCTTCAAAATTATTCATTGAAACACTTGATGTTGAAGATATGATCGCTAATTTACTTGCTTCTGAAGGCTTTTTAACTATAGAATCACTTGCCCAAGCGGAAGCTTCAGAAATTGCTTCAATCGAAGGTTTTGATGAAGAAATTGGCAAGGAAATTAAACGTCGAGCTGAAGAATATTTACAAAAAACTAGCTAGGACTTTTAACGAGATTTAATTATTTTGCTAAATTATTAGCATAAATTCTTTAATAGAATGATAATTTTAAATCTTAATGCATTAATTTATTTTAACCAATGACTGACAATAACACAAGTAACACCCGTTCAAAATTGACATTGAAACTTTCTTCATCAGTTAGCTCTTCTGAACTTGGTAAAAAAAATCAAGATAAAGAAAGGAAGCAAAATAGCTCCGCTGTGCACGTTACAATAAAGGGACGAAAAAAAGAAAATAACAGTAACGACCTACATTCAACTGGTCTTAACAAAAATGAATTAGAAGCAAGATTTAAAGCCATTTCTTCGTCGAAAAATAATCAATTTGATAATCATAAAACTCATGATGTTTTCAACAAGATTAGAGATTCAAATATAGAATCAATTAAAGATATTAGAAAAGAAAATGCCGTTAAAGCAAATGATACTTCGCCAAAAAATTTACCCATTAATGATGAATTAAATTCCCACTCTCCTTCTCATTTAACAAAAAATATCGATGAAAAACCAATATCAAATGAATCGCCGATCAATGTTCATAATGAACAGAAACCATCACATTTAGCTCAAAAAATTTCATCTTATAATCCAGATAGCTTTGATGTTCGAAACAAAATCAAGCAAAGCGTAGCATTGTCAAATCAACAAAAGGAGCAAAGAGAAAAACTAGTTCAGGAACGCAAAAAAGTTGAAACTGAAAAACTCGCTAAAGAAAAAATTCAAAAAGAACAAATTGAAAAGGATCGCAAGAAAAATAAAAAAACCGTTCATACTCCAAGAACTTTTAGCGAAGAAGAAGCTAATTCAAAAAATCGTCAAACAATTAAGGATGATAAATTTAATACTCGTCGCTTAACATATATTATTGATTCTGATAATGAAGATGGCTTTGATCCAACCTCATCTCGAAGAAGAAAACCACGCTTTAAAAATAAATATGAAATTGAAAATAACGCTCACAAAGACTATAAAAAAATTGCTCGTGAAGTTATTTTACCTGAACTAATTACGGTTTCAGAACTTTCTGATCGGATGTCTGAAAAAGCTGGTGATGTTGTTAAAAAATTATTTTCAATGGGTATGGTGGTTACAAGTAATCAAGCTATTGATGCTGATACTGCCGAAATTATTATTGGTGAATTTGGTCATACTTCCAAAAGAATTTCCAACAATGATATTGAAAATATTTTAGAAGAAAGTTACGATCATGACGATATAAAACCTCGCGCACCTGTTGTTACAATTATGGGTCACGTTGATCACGGTAAAACCTCATTGCTTGATGCGCTTCGCTTAACTAACGTAGTTGATAAAGAACATGGCGGAATCACTCAACATATTGGTGCTTCGCGTGTTCAAACTAAAAATGGTAAATTCATTACTTTCCTCGACACTCCTGGTCATGAAGCTTTTACCGAAATGCGTTCACGTGGTGCTAATATTACCGATATAGTTGTTCTTGTTGTTGCTGCAGATGATGGTGTCAAAGAACAAACAATTGAGGCGATTAATCACGCCAAGGCTGCGAATGTTCCAATTATTGTAGCAGTTAATAAAATTGACAAGCCTGGAAGTAATCCAGAGATTGTAAAAAACGAATTACTTACTCAACAAATTGTTGCTGAAGAATTAGGTGGCGATGTAATGTTTGTAAATGTTTCTGCTAAAGCAAAAACAAATCTTGATAAACTTGAAGAAGCAATTTTACTGCAAGCCGAAATGCTTGATTTGAAAGCTCCTTATCGCGGTAAATCAGTTGGCGTTGTTATTGAATCAAGAATTGATGCTAATAAAGGTGTTATTGCTACGGTTCTTGTCCAAAAAGGTACTCTTGATATTTCAGACTTAATCGTTGCAGGAACTTCATATGGTAAAATTCGTAAAATGACTGATGATACGGGTAAAAATATTACAAGCATTACTCCTTCAGTTCCAGTTGAAATTTTAGGTTTGGATTCAGCGCCAAACGCTGGCGATAAATTCGTCGAGGTAAGTGAGGAGAGACAAGCTCGCGAGATTATATCATACCGCTCACGCAAGGAAAAAGAAAATAAAGCTCTTAAAAACTCAGTAAGATCGCTTAGCGATATCTTTAGAGAATCCGGTAAAGGAAAGTTAAAATATCTTAACTTGATTGTAAAAGGCGATGTTCACGGTTCCGTAGAAGCAATTATTGGAACCATTACCAAGCTTAGTAATAGTGAAGTAGCGATAAAAATTATTCACTCTGCAACTGGCGGAATTAGTGAAAGTGATGTTAGTCTTGCCTTAGCATCTTCAGCTTTGATTATTGGTTTTAATGTTAGAGCAAACTCTTCTGCAAAAAATATTGCTGACAATAAAAAAATTGACATTCGTTATTATTCAATCATTTATAATTTGGTTGATGATTTGAAATTACTGCTTTCTGGTTTATTAACTCCATTGAAAAGCGAAGAACATCTTGGTCAAGCTGAAATTAGGCAAGTCTTTAAAGTTTCTGGATCTGGTAAAATTGCTGGATCTTTTGTTACTGATGGGGTAATCAAAAGAAATGCTAGAGTTAGACTTCTTCGTGACAATATAGTTGTTCATGACGGAGTCCTTAAAACACTTAAACGCTTTAAAGAAGATGTTAAGGAAGTTAAACATGGTTTTGAATGCGGAGTTTCATTTGAAAATTACGAGGATATTAAAGAAAAAGATATTTTAGAGTGCTACGAAATTGTTGAACAGAAAAGATCAATATAACATTTTCTCAACAATATATTTAATTATTGTTGATTATTTTATTTGTTAACTACTTTAAACTATTTATATGAAATATCACTTACTATCAAGAGTTTTTCACTGGATAATGGCATTGCTAATTATTTTTATGATTGGCTTTGGCATATATATTACTGATTTTGCTGGACAAGACAGCGCTAATCGCTTAACTCTTTTTGACCTCCATAAATCACTTGGTGTTTTGGTATTGATTCTACTAAGTTTTCGCATTATAAATCGTTTTATAAACCATCCCCCCGCCCTTCCTCAAACTATTAAAAAATATGAAAGAATTTTCGCTCATCTTGGTCATTTTGGTCTTTATGCTCTAATGTTAATTGTTCCCCTTTCTGGATATTTAATGTCAAATTCTTACGGCTTTGAAGTTAAATTTTTTGGAATTTTATTACCATTTATAACTTCAATTGATATTGATAATGCAAAAATTTTTCATGATATTCACGAGATTTCGGCATTTACATTGGCTGGATTAATTGGAATTCATATTATCGCCGTAATTAAACATCGCTTTTTTGATCAAAAAGAAAATGATGTTTTAAATAGAATATTGTAATTTAAATATGCTTAAAAGTCGAATAATTCCATGTCTAGATGTTAAAAATAATCAGGTTGTTAAGGGTATTAATTTTGAAAATTTAATCGAAGCTGGAGATCCTGTATTTCTTGCCAAATCATATTACGAGAAAGGAGCTGATGAATTATGCTTTCTTGACATTTCAGCTTCACAAGAAAATCGCAACATCATGATCGATATGGTTAGAAAAGTTGCGCAGGTTTGCTTTATTCCTTTTACTGTGGGAGGTGGAGTTCGCTGTATCGATGATTTTGACAGCTTACTAAAATCAGGTGCTGATAAAATTTCCATCAATAGCTCGGCGATTAATAATTGCCAATTAATCAGTGATTCGGCCAATAAATTCGGTAGCCAATGCGTTGTTGTTGCAATTGATGTCAAAAAAAATAGCCACGGTCAATATAAAGTTTTTTCATTTGGTGGGAAAAAGGAAACTGATCTTGATGCTTTTGAATGGGCAAAAAAAGTAGAGGAATTAGGTGCTGGTGAAATTTTATTAACCTCAATGAATCAAGACGGAACCAAGCAAGGATATGATATAGAATTACTAAAAAAAATTTGCGATAATTCAAAAATCCCTGTAATTGCTTCGGGAGGAGTTGGGAAATTGGAGCATTTAGCACAAGGTTTGAATGCCGGAGCTTCGGCTTTATTAGCTGCATCAATTTTTCATTTTAACGAGATCTCAATTAATCAAGCTAAAGAATTTCTTATCGAACAACAATTTCCAATTAGATATAAATAGTTTAAATATTTTTATTTATTTAAAACATTTCTTATTAAGAAGTTTTTTCGAATATTTTATAATAAAATTTTTAGCTATAAAAAACCAAATTAATATAAAAATAAAAATTAAAGAAATATTGCCATATTGATGGTAAAAGCTATAATTACCTTTTTTTAACAATTCTACATCAACTACAGCCTCTTGATTTAAATCAATCTTTTCAACAATATTGCCATTACTATCAATTGAAGCTGAAATTCCAGTTCCTGCAACACGAATCAAAGGTGTTAAATATTCAATGGCACGCATTTGCGAAATTGCCAAATGTTGATAAGGACCAGAGCTATTACCAAACCAAGCATCATTGGTGACATTAATAAACAAATCAGGATGTTGATTTTTAGCAACAACTTCACGCGAAAATATTACCTCATAGCAAATTAATGGATTAAAAGTGAAGTGCTTTGCTTCAAGAGTTTGCGCTCCATTTCCAGCTGAAAATCCCATTCCTGAACCTGTAATTTTATCAATTATTTCATCGATAAATAAAAAAGAAAAAAATCTTTGCAAGGGAACATATTCACCAAAAGGAACGAGATGATGTTTATCATATGTTGCATTAACACCTTGAGCATTAATCATAAAAACACTATTAAAAACCTTAGATATTTCATTTTTATTCGAACGCTCAACCCTCAATCCTCCAGTGATTAATTCGCCATCTTTAGGAATAGCAAGTTTTAATAGAGGCATTATTTTGGAATCATTTTCAATGATGTAAGGTGTTGATGTTTCAGCCCAAATAACCGCTTTAACATTATCTAATGGCATTGAGCGTGTTAGCTCAATATGCTTAAGAAAATTATTATAACGCTCATCTTCTTTCCATTTAATTTCTTGCTTAATGTTTGCTTGAACTAGACGAATCTTATCTTGAGAATGAGGAATTATATTTGAATTTTTAATTGTAAAAAATCCAAATGTAAAATTTATCAATAAAATGAATATCGCAATAAATGCAAAATTTTTATCAGCTTTAATAGTTTTTTTATCAAATAAAATAACTGGTAACAGAGCTGAAATAACTGCCAAGAAGCTTAGGAAATAGACTCCAAATAAAGAAGCGCTTTGCGAAGAATAAATAGAAAATAACCAAGCATATCCTAAAAGATTCCAAGAAAAACCACTGAATAATGTTGAGCGCAAAGCTTCAAAAATTACCCAAAGAATTGCTAAAATTAATATTTTTTGATAGTGAAATTTTAAGCAAACTTTATTAATTATAAAACGATAAGCTATTGCTAAGAAGCCGAAATATAAAGCTAAAAATCCCGGAATTATCGTTAAGGCAAAAGGGATAAGCCATGCAAATTTTTGAGCATCAACTAGAAGCGAGATGGCAATCCAATAAATTCCAGATAAAAAATAACCAAAACCAAAACCAAATCCCCGCATGAAAATATCTTTTTTAGAATTATTCTCTTCAAGCAAAAAATACAAAATTGGCAATGAAATTAATAAAACTATAAAAAAATTCAATGGCGCAAAAGCCAGAGCACATAGGCTTCCAGATATAATTGCCAAAAATTTAGGATAGTTTTGTAGAAGTTTATTAATTTTTAACTTTAGTTTTTCGAGCATATATTTCTATTGATGTATCAATAAATTTTTCATCAATTAATTTATAATTTTTACCGTTAATTTCAAATGTTTGATTTTGTTCATAATTATCGTGATATTGAATAATGTTAATCGAATCAACATATTGAAAATTATCATTTAATAATTTTTTATATTGTTTGACCATCGCCAAATATTCAATAAAAGGCATGCTGCATAAACCTTCCAGTGAAGGTGAACCGGCCAAGAAAATTAATTTATATTCATCACTTTGCAAACTGTCAATCATTTGATCATAAAAATACTTATCCAAAAAAAATATATTGAATTCATTTGGAGTAAAAATATAAGATGATTCTTTGTTAATATTAGTTTTTTTAATCAAACGGTAATTAATGAAAAAATGAGTTGAACTTTTGATTTTATTTTCTTTGCCAAGATAATTATAATTAGGAAATTTTAAAAGATATGATTTGTTGGTAAAAACCAATATTTGATCATTTTTATTAGGAGCATATTTTTTTATATAGTAATATAACTTATCGCTGCTTTCAAATAGAGAGTTTGTAAATGAATCCTTTTTAAAAACAGCTAATACAGAATTAGTTAAATTAAAACATAACATAATTGGCACAGAAATTATCATGGTAAATGATATTAAAGAAAAATTAGCCGATTGCTTTAAATTTATCCTTGTTTCATATAGGTAACAGATCGTAAAATTAAAAATTATACAATAAATAGCGATCAGCTCGAGATCATGCTTAATTATAAGATAATATAAAGTAACGCAGAATAATAAGTATAAAATAATAAATTTAATAAATTCACTTGAAGATATTTTTTTTTGCCTGAGATAATAAATTGCATATACTGGAACCAATATCCAAAGACACCAAAAGACTGAGTAAACCCCAAATATTGCAGTCTGTACGGATGAATAATCAGCAATAGAGACAATTACTAGAGAAAAGAAAATGAATTTATTTTTAGCAATATTTAATATTGAAATTAAAGTCTTATTATAGAAAAAAAATAAACAGAAAATAAATATTATAAGGAATAAATTTGACACTTGATCAATAGAGGCAAGACCTTCGGAAGTCAACATTAGCAAAGCAGAAATAAAGGCAATAAAATTTATTTTAAGATTATAAGATAAATCTTTTATTCTAGAGAGATATAAAAAACAAATTCCTAAACAAGGAATGATGATCAAGTATAATCTCTTTATTCTTTCTATAAAAAAATTAATATCGCTATAGGGTCCATAAAGCTCACGCCACATGGGTATCATGAATTGGAAATATTCTTTTTCAAAAAATATCATCCAATCAAGCATTGCTAATCCAACTAAAAGAGCTACAAGGTGATCTAAGCGAAAAATGAAACGCCAAGTTTTATTTTCAAAAAATTTAAAAAGTTCAATCCCGATAACAACGATTGCATAATTAGGCTTAAAGCATGGAATTAAGCCCATCAAAATGCCTCGATAGATTAAATCCTTACGCGATAAATCAATTTTTAATTCAAGGCTGTATAGTAGATAAGGAAAGAAAAACAACATGAAAAAAGTACTTTTAGTACCTAATTCATTAAGCTCGATTGAAGGATGACGTAGAAAGAAACCGATGAAAAAAATTAGAAATAATAAATTTACAAAAATTTTATCATCATAAATCGTCGTTTTTTTTATAATTCTTAGGCAACAAAATAGGCAAATAAAGAAAAAAATATAGATACAGATTTGTGAAAGTATAACTGGGTGAATCTTGGTGACTTGCGATATCCTATACTCAAAAGCATAAATATAAAAATTTAAAGGAAAATTACTCTCAAAAATTTGATCATAATATTTTCCACCTTCAGCAAATTTTCTTCCAATATCAATGTAAATTCCGCTATCCAAGCCAATATCTTTACTGGAGATAACAAATATACTAAAAATTAAAACCAGTGCAGAAGACAAGACAAAAAAAGATTTTGAAGAAAGAAAGAATTTTATATGATTTAAATTATATTTTCTAATAAGCTCTGGAAACATTTTTTTATTTATTTGAAAAGTTAGAAAATTAATAATTCATTCTCACAAGAAAATATTTTTTTACCCTAATATATTCATTGAATTTACTATCAATATAATTAAGTTTTCTTAAGACGTCAATCTTATCAATAATTTTAAAATTACTTTTTAATAATTTTCTTTAAATAAGGATTTTTATAAAATATTCAGTAGTAAAATTTTACAGTAATTGCCATTATTGTAGGATCCATGGCTAAGTAATTTATATTTTGTACATTAAATGCTTTCAATTATTCCTTTGAAAAAAATGCTCATTAATAAACCTAGGCCGAAGATAAAATAAAAAATAATTTTAAAGCGATAAAACTCTTTATTTTTGGCAACTTATTTTCTTAAAAATATTTCATAATCATAAATTATAAATTGCGTTGAAGCAATAATTGACAATTCGGTATTATCATAAAAATTTAAATCATCTTTAAAGCTATAAAAAATTTTAATCCTTTTATAAAAAAAATAATTATCATTAAGGGGTTTTTTAAAATAACCAAAGCGCATCATTTGCTCAAAGTTAGAAATTGCACAAAAATATTTGCCAATAATAGCGCTATTATCAATGGCAATTACATTATTGGCAATATTGATAAATTTCTCTAGATTATTACCAATTTCATAATATTCATTTTTATTTGCCAAATTAACGCCAGAAAAGTAAGGTATTTCAACATGATTAGTGATTTTATTTTTTATAAAAGTAGAAATATCTTGGAAAGAATTGTGAGGTGATGAGATAATTAATGTTTGATTATTTTTATTTCCTAAGTAATTGATTTCATTGATTAGGATAGATTTAATATCTTGCCTTTCCTTCGCAAAGAAATAAAAATTCTTATCCCCATAAATTCGAAAATTAGCCAAAACAAAATTAAAAAAATAAACAAAATTAACTATAAAAATAACTGAAATTAGAAAATGATTTTTCTTAACAGAAAATAATTTTTGGTTAATTCTATGATAATTTACTATCATCAAGCATAATAAAATTAAAGCTATCAGCCATGCTAATAAAAAGTTAATTATAAACTCCATGATTAGAAAAATGGTAACTATAACAACAAATAAAAATATTGTTTTTTTTGAATATAAAACAAAAAACTTCTCCAAATCATTTAACTTGGAGCTCAAATTATTTTTTAAAATTTTATGCTTTAATTTTGTTGAAAAAATTATAAAAAATACAAACCAAATATAAGGAAAATAAAAAAATATTTCAAAAAATATTTTACTATCGCTAAAGCCAATTACAGCAATGATAGCTAGGGCTATTCCATGTCTTTTAAAATCAATTCTTTTAGTAAATAAGATATTAAAGAAAATATAAATTACTGCTGGAAAATTTAACAAACAAAAAATTTCTTTTTCATTATAATCGATTCTATTTGCGCATAAACTCATAATCAAAGAAGCTAAAAATATTATCCAAAAGAAATTTAGTAATATTTGCTGAGAAGCCTTATTTACTTGATTGCTAAAAATTATTTTTGAATTTAAAATTTGTCGATAACAAAAAAGCATCAAAAAAACTAAGAAAATTTCTTGGCTAAGCATCCAAAAAAATCCTCGCGAATGCTGATTTAGATAAATTTCATTTATAATTTTATGATCAAAGAATTTATGTAAGAAAAAATGCCAATTTGTAAAATCAAATAAAAATACATTATAGATCGAACCCTTGATAATCATAGTCCAATAAATAGCAATAATTGCCAAGAAGATCATTAATCTAATTAAAAAATATCCAGTATTTTTTGGTCTTTTTCTTAAAAAAAATAAAAATATTTCACCAAAAATTACTAAGAAAATATTTTGCATTTTTAATAATATTAAAAGTGCACTTATAATAGCTATTAGAAAATCATAGCTTATTTTTTTATCACTATTGTTAGTTGCAATAAGTGAATAATAAATAATAAATAACGATATTAAATAATGTTTATTAAAATTAAACATTGCATTATCGCTAAAATTAAAAGCAATAAAATATATAAAAACTTCACTTAATATAATTAAATTTAACCCTACTCTATCGAAGCTAAATATCGATTTTTTTAAAAGCTTATAACTTGTCCAGCAGGTTACAATTCCTAGAAAAAATAACACTAACTCTGCAATTACAAAATTATTTAATTCAAATTTTTCAATAATCTTGACTATCGAATTATTCATTAATTCGCCAAGCATTATTTTTTGTTGATTTGGCAATATAAAACTATCTGAGCTCAATATTTGGAAATGATCAAATGGTGAAAATGATCTTATTACTATGCCAAAAACAATAATCCCTATGCTTATTAGCAAAATATTGAAAGGCTTCGATAAACTTTTTTGAGTATTTTCTAAGAAATTATTAGTAGTTTTTTGCAATAAATTACTAATAAGCTTGGCATTTTTTAGGCGCAAATCCTCAATTTTTTTATAAATTTTTAAAAAATCAAAATATATCATCAATGCTAGAAATTAAAGATTGAAACTTAATTAGGTTTTTTTAAAATCACTAGTTAATTTTTATTAATCTTTTTAATTATAAAAATCAAAATGACAAAAACAATTACAATTGCCTATGGTGATGGCATTGGTCCTGAAATCATGGACAGCACCCTAAAAATTCTCCAAGAATCAAAAGCTGATCTTAATTTTAACACCATTGAAGTTGGTAAGAAAATTTATGAAAAAGGATTTAATTCTGGATTAACTCCTTCTGCTTGGGAGGAATTAAATAATACCAAAATACTTCTTAAAGCTCCGATTACAACTCCGCAAGGTGGGGGTTATAAAAGTCTCAATGTTACTTTACGAAAAAAATTAGGATTATTTGCCAATGTTCGTCCTGTTAACTCAATGTATCCATTCATAAAAACCAATTTCCCAAAACTCGATGTAGTTGTTATTCGTGAAAATGAAGAGGATTTATATGCTGGGATTGAACATCGACAAACTCAACAGACTTATCAATGTCTTAAATTAATTACTCGTCAAGGTTGTGAAAAAATTATTCGCTATGCTTTTGAATACGCAGTTGCTAATAATCGCAAAAAAGTTAGTTGTTTTTCAAAAGATAATATTATGAAACTCACCGATGGCTTATTTCATAAAGTTTTTAATGAAATCGCCAAACAATATCCGCAAATTCAAACTGATCATTACATTATCGATATCGCTTGCGCAAAGCTTGCTACTAAACCAGAAATTTTTGATGTTATAGTTACTATGAATTTATATGGCGATATTATTTCCGATATTATTGCTGAGGTTTCTGGATCGGTTGGGCTTGCTGGATCGGCAAATATTGGCAATAACTATGCAATGTTTGAAGCGATTCATGGTTCAGCTCCTGACATTGCTGAAAAAAATATCGCCAACCCAACTGGCTTAATTCAAGCTTCAATTATGATGCTTAACCACATCAAACAAAATCGCCAAGCTGAATTAATTCACAATGCACTTTATGCCACAATTGAACAAGGAATTCACACTGCTGATATTTTTAATGAAAATATTAGTAAAAAATTAGTTGGTACTGCAGAATTTGCAAAAGAATTAATCGGCAATTTTGGCAATAAACCCAAAACACTAAAATCAGCCAATTTTAACAATAGTGAAAATATAACTAAAACCAATAGTAATGAACAAGAACCATTAAAAGTTATTGTTAATAATTTATCAAATAAAGATGAAATTAAATCACTAATTGGTTTTGATTTATTTATAGATTGGCAACAAGATTTCCAGGATTTAATTACTAAAATTAAAACTCTCGAAAGTGAAAAATTAGAAATTAAAATGATCAGCTCTATGGGCTTGTTACTTTACCCTCTAATTGATCAACACATGATGCCAAATTATAATCGTGGATTAACTATTCTTCGTTTTATTGGCAAAGGAATTACTGGGGCAAATAGTCATGATATAATAAATTTTGACTTAAAAATTTCTAAGCAAGATATTATTGAAATGCTGGATTTGCTTAATAAAAATAATTTTGATTTTGTAAAATATGAAGGACTTTATCTCTTTGACAATCTGCCTGGCTTCAGCTCTGGTCAAGGCGAATAATTATAAAAAACAAATTAAACTTGCAAATTTTATTAAGAAAAATAATTTAAAAATTAACTTTGACTAAAACTTAACATATTATCATGAAAATTATTGATAGCATTGAAAAAACCCTAACTAGTCCAAGCCTTTATTGGCAATCACTCTCACTTGCTTTATGTTTTATTGCTTCTTACTTTTTTTACAGCTTAATCAAAGAAAATATTATCCCAAAAATTACTTCTTTTTCTAATAATAGCAATGATGTTACTAGAGTTTTCAAAAGATATTTTTTACCAATTTTATTTCCAATAATTTCAATTTGTTTTATTGTTGTTGGATTTGTAACCTACAAGCAGTTCTTTCACGAAGCAATTTTATTTTCAACGACAATTAAATTAATTACTTTATTTTTATTTTTAAGATTCATTCGCGTTTCTGCAAATAGCACTTTCATTGCCAATGCTGTGGGGTTTTTTTTAATGCCTGCACTTATTTTAGATATTTTTGATATTCTTGATCCAGTAATTAACTACCTTGATGAGTTATCTTTTAAAATTGGCAAAGTAAGAATTTCGATATATTTGATTATTAAGGCCATCATTGTTTTAATAATTGTGTTTTGGCTTTCGAGCTTGATTAGTCGCAAAAGTAAATCTTATATTGATAGCAATAAAAGCATTAAATCAAGTACCAAAAGCATTATCAGTAAGTTTATTGATATTTTAATCTATAGTATCGTTGTTCTGATCATTCTCAAAACTTTTGGTTTTGACATGACAACACTAGCGGTGATTGGAGGTGCGGTTGGTGTGGGGATTGGATTTGGTTTGCAAAAAATTGCCTCGAATTTTATTAGTGGCATAATTTTACTTTTTGAAAAATCAGTTGAAGTTGGCGATATCGTTGAACTTGATAATGGGGCGATTTACGGAACGGTAAAACATTTTGGGGGACGTTACACACTTGTTGAATGCACTGATGGTCGAGAATTAATGATTCCCAATGAGGAATTTATTATTAATAAAGTTACGAATTGGACATACTCCAACAATCGTGCACGTATTGAAATCAAAGTTTCAGTAGCTTATGGCAGTGATTTAGAAAAAGCTAAAGCGATAATTTCTTCTTGTGCCAAGGGTTATTTTCGCTGCATGACTTATCCTGAAGTTGAATGCTACATCACCGATTTTGCCGAGAGTGAAATTAAATTTATTTTATATTTCTGGATCAATGATATCACTGAAGGAAGATCGAACGCCAAAAGCGATGTTATGAATTTAATCTATAAAAAACTTGAAGAAAATAATATCAAAATTCCTCTTCCACAACGCGAATTAAAAATTACTAATAATTCTTAACGTCCCCCTCCTGCTGGAGCTTTGCTGGAACTACCCCCCCTTGGTTGGGATGTAGGTCTAAGGGATTTATTATTCCCTGACGGTCGGAGGTCATCTTTAGAAAAAGAACTTCCTTGCGAAGGAGTAAGAGAATTACTTCTCGAAGGAGAAGGAGGATTACTTCTCGAAGGAGTAGGAGAAAGAGAATTACTTCTCGAAGGAGAAGAAGAATTACCTTGCAGTGACTTAACAACGCCATCTAATCCAGGGATTTGGCTGATTTGATTACTAGAACTTTGTTTACCAAAACTACCGAATTGAGTTCCATCTCTTAGAGATTGAGTTCTATCTGTTGATTGAGTTCTATCTCTTCGAGTTTGATGGGGTTGTAGGGTATTTTTAACATTAGCTGTTGTTTGTCTTTCCAAACCATTAGCTATTGTTATTAATTCTTCTTTTTTTAAACCAGCTTCATTTGCTGCTCCAGCCAAAGATGCAAATTTATATGGGCCACCATCCTCATCTCGTAAACCTAAATTTTTTGCAATCTCTTTTGCCTTTGATGAGAAATAATTTTCACCTGAGGAATCACTATAGTCATTTAAGCTAGTTATTGTTCTAGATCTGTTTTTTTCATCAAGAGGACGTGCATATGGTGAGACTGGGTCTGTTAAAAACCCAAGCAACTTTTCCAAAAAACCAGGGGGACGTTGCCCCGAAATATCTTCACTAAATTTAGAGATTTGAGATGCAATGCCTTTATCCGGATCTGCGTATAATCTTGATTCTCGCAACTGTTGAAGATCTTGTTTAAATACTGTTACTTCTTTTTGGTCGGGAATCATTACCTTACTAAAATTTGTAAATGCTTTACTAAGACCAGGCGCTTTCTTACTTTCCTTCCTATCTTCTCCCATGCAAGCCCCGAACAAAGCTTCAAGAAAACCAAAAGCATCGCCACCTGATTTATTATTATTTTTTGTCATGTGTTAAAGATTATGTTAAAAATTATTAAATTATTTCTTTATTAAATAAAATTTTATATAAAATATGAATCATATTTTTTCATTTAATTCATTTTAAAACGATATTTCGGTTTATTTAATCTTATAAAAATAATTAATTTTTTCCTTGAACTTTATTTTAAAAGCCAACTAAAATTTACATAAAAAATTATGACTCAAGAAAATAAAAAATTAACTCAGCCAACAATTCTCAAACCATTCCTGCCAAAGGAATCGCTGTTAAATCAGCTAAATCAAATTTTTCTCCATTTAATTTTAATCGCAAAAAAGCTGGTGAAAATGATGTCGTAATTGATATAAAATTTTGTGGAATTTGTCATTCCGATATTCATCAAGCAAGATCAGAATGGTTTCCTGGAATTTACCCAATGGTTCCGGGTCATGAAATTGCTGGAGTAGTTCGCGAAATTGGCGTAAATGTTACAAAATATAAAATTGGCGATCGTGTTGGCGTTGGCTGCTTCATTGACTCCTGTCGAAATTGCGATAATTGTCATAATCACTTAGATAATTATTGCTTACAGGGTCACACCCCAACTTATAACGGCGTTGAGCGCGATAACAAAACACCAACTTACGGTGGATATAGCGATGTAATTGTTGTTGATGAGAATTATGTTTTAAAAATTCCCAACAATATTGCGCTCGATAAAGCAGCGCCATTACTATGTGCAGGAATTACTCTTTACTCACCATTAAAAAATTGGCATGCTGGAAAAAATAAAAAAATTGCAATTATTGGCATGGGTGGATTGGGTCATATGGGCTTGAAATTAGCGGTGGCAATGGAATCAGAAGTTGTGGTTATTAGCCATTCTGATCGTAAAAAAGCTGATGCTCTAAAAATTGGTGCTAGTGATTTTATAATTGCCAATGCTGAGAATTTTGTAAAATATCAAAGTCATTTTGATTTGATTATTAATACAGTTTCATCGGCAGAAATAAATCTTACTGAATATTTTAATTTACTGAAATTTGATGCCACGCTTGTTGCAATTGGTGCACCTGATAAACCTTACTCCATCAATCCTTTCCCCTTGATAATGATGCGTCGAAAATTTGCTGGATCGGTTATTGGTTCAATTTCACAAACACAAGAAATGCTTGATTTTTGTGGCAAGCATAACATTACCCCTGAAATTGAAGTTATCTCACCAAGCTATATTGATCAAGCTTACCAAAGAATGTTAAAAAGTGATGTTCGTTATAGATTTGTATTGGATATGAGTAGGCTTTAACAATATCAAATAATTCTTGTTAAAAAATAAAAAACTTAATTAAGTAATTTAATTTGCAGGAGATTGCATATTTTGATTTACCCCATGATATTGTTGATTGGGGTTGTAGTTATAATAAATCATATTTTGCGGAGCATTTCCAATGCCAATCATTGAATTATTCATTTGATTATTATTCATAATTCCAAGATTTTGCTCTTGAACGATATTAATTTCGAATGTTTTTTTCTTAAAATCGCGACAATTTTTCAAGAAAACATTAAAGAATAAAAATGGATTTAATGAGTCAAGTAAGCATCTATAGCCATCTGGGTTTATCGATCCATCTGCTTTAGTTTTAATTGCAGCCCAAACATCCGTTTCAAATACTGCCGAGCCAAAACCTTCTTTTTGCAAGTTGACCATATATTTCTTGGGAGGTAAATTTACTATCGTTGGCGTTCTCCCCATTACTCTTCCCTCAACTATAATTAGAGCTCCCGAGGGATTGCTAGCAATTTTTAATTCCGAATCTTTTGAATTAAAATAAGAACATGAATTTAAAAATATAGATAAAATCAGTAAGTAAAAAAAGTTTATTTTCATAAATTAAGTTTATTTTTTCCATCGATTATGAACCCAAAACCATTGAGATGGGGAGTGTCTAATCCATTTCTCAATATTTTGATTAATCGTTAAAGTCAAAGCTAGGATATCTTCATTTAGATTCAATGTTTTTTTTATGGTAAGTGGTTTTTCTATTTCTGCCAAAAAATTACTTTGATTATTAAAACGAATTACTCTTGCTGGAATTAAATCAACATTATATTTTAATGCAAGACGAGCTATTGAGGTAGTGGTAATTGCTTCATCGTGAAAAAATTTAACTTTTTTACCTTCGCTAATTTTTTGATCAGCAAGAATCATTACCAATTCATTATTTTTTAAGGCTTCGATTATTTTGCGACTACCATTATTTCCCTTCTCTATCAAATTTCCGGCGCGAATTTTTGCAGTCATCTTCTCAACATAAGGATTATTTAATGGACGATAAACCACATTTACTTTAAAACCTAAAGCCAATAAAATTTTTGGTCCGATTTCCCAATTGCCAATATGAGCCGAGAAAATTATCGCTCCTTTATTTTTTTTCTTGAGATTTTGAAGATTGATTTTACTGGCCGGATCAATATCAACAATTTGTAAAATTTCTTCAGGAGTTTTTTTGCAAATATGAACGAACTCGCCGACAATTCGCCCGAGATTATCCCACATTTCATCAATAATTTTTGCCCGTTTTTTTTCATCTAATTCTGGCAATGCCAAAGCAAGATTATTTTTTGCTAAAAGGTTAACTTTGATTTTTTTTCCAACAAATACCGCAATTCTTCCTGCTAGACTCGAAGCTGATGCAAAGCTTAATTGAGCAAAAAACCATAGCCCAAATTTTACGCATAAGCTTTCAAGAATATATCGAGAATTATTTAAAAATTTAGTTAACATTTTAGTAATTTTTTAAGTTCAAATTTAAGTAAATTTTCATCATTAAATTTTATGGCAATATCAAGATAAGGAATTTTACTTTGCCATTCTAAAGAAAATTTTACCCAATCTTTTTTAGTAGTTAGCAAAATAACTTCAAAGTCTTTTTCACTTTGATTTTCTTTAGCTTTTGACAGTTTTTGCGCCAATTCCTCTAGATCTCTTTGAGAATAAGCATGGTGATCTGCGAAGACAATTGTTTGAATAATATCTAAATTACAATCTTGTAAAGTAGAAAAAAATTTCTGCGGATAAGCGATTCCACAAAAGGCAATAATTTTTTTATTGCTAAAATTTTTAAAATTTAAAACTTCAGTTTCAGCGCGAATTAATTTTTTATTTTTTAAAAAATTAGGTAATTCACTATCTTTTTTAGCAATGTAAATTATCAAATCAACATTTTTTAAACCGAAGCAAACTGGCTCACGCAGTGGTCCAGCAGGCAATACTAAATTATTGCCAAACATTATTTTCTCATCAATTACCGCGATTTTTAAATCTTTTTTTAAACTATTATTTTGCAACCCATCATCAAGAATTAAAAGTTGGAAATTATTATTTTCGCTTAAAATTTTTGCACCTTGATAACGATTTTTAGCAATAAAAGTTGGGGCTTGTCTACTCAGTAATATTGGCTCATCACCAAATTCGCTAGCCGAGTTATTTGCATTAACTTTACGCAATTCTTCGTTAAATTTTACACCATAACCTCGACTCAAGAAGGCATATTTAATTTTTAATTCATCGCATATTAACCCAATAGCCAACGCGCATGGGGTTTTACCCTGCCCTCCAGCAGTAAAATTGCCAACACAAATTACTTTAGAATTTACAGCCTTAGGCTTAACAAAAAATTTTAGCAGAAAAAAAATTGATAAGTAAATAACGCAAAATGGCGAAAGTGCAAGGGCTAAAAGATTTGGCTTTCGCCAAAAAGACGGAGTTTTAAACATTTAAAAAAGTTAAATATTGCAAAGCATGAAAATATTCCTAATGTTATAATTCAAAAAAATAAAAAAGAAAATGAAAAAAACTGTTAATAATTCCCAATTTAATAGAAGAAGTACCTTCCCTAGATCGATCGAAGAAAATCTTAACCTTGTTTTGCAACCGCTTTTTAGTGGCTCAAAAAAAGAATTTATTTTGATAAATAATTTAGTTAAAAATTGGTCCCAAATTATTGGCAAAAAATACGCTAAATTTTGCACTCCAAAAATGGTTAGTTTTAGTAAAGATCATAAAAGTGCTAAGCTTACTATTATTGCCTATAACTCAGCAATTGCATTTTTTATTGAAAATAATTGCGAATTAATTTTAGAAACTATCGCCAGTCTTTACGGCTTTAAAGCTATTAATAAAATTATTATCAAACAGCAACCTCAAAATATAAAAAATATTGATGATGAGAAAATTATTTTACCAACATCAAAAGAAGATTTTTTACAAAATAAATTATTAGATTTTAACGATAAAGATCTTGCTTTAAGCCTTGCAAACCTTGGACGACATATCATTAAGAGTAAATTGTCATAGCCATAAAATTCAATTTTTCAATTAGCTATTGGTTAATTAAAAAACATAAGTTACTTGCAATAAAATTTTAAAGTTTTATTTTTTCTTAGAATTTATTTGTTTTTATAATTATTGATTAATATATTTAATTGATAATTAGATTAATATTAAATTAGAATTTATAAATGATTTTAACAGCTTACAAGTTGATGCACAGATAAAATTAAATTTGCTTTACTAAACAAAATTCAATTTTATTTTCATTAATTAAATTTTTCAGGTAAAATTCATTTAAATTTTTTTACAAGATTTTATTTATTAGAATATATTTCTTAAATAAAATTATAACACCTACTCGCTTCAGAAAAAATTATGATATTACAAAAAAATATCGCATCAAACTCTAAAGATCACCAAAAGGAGTTGCTTGACGCAAGAATTAAAAAATCATTAAATAGCTCAATTGCATATGGCTTGACAACAATTGGGCTATTGATCCTAGGCCTATATTTAAATTCTCAATCTAGTATCGATCAATCTGAAATTATGCAGTATAGTCGCTCAATTATATTTGCACTTACCATGCCATTTGCGATTGCAATTACGAGCTCTTATTTTGATTATCAATCATTGCGGGACTTTTCTTCGTCGGCAAAAAAAAATAATATTAAAGATCATGATTTACATGATAAAAAAATTATCAATTTTTATCATAACAATGATAAAAAAGCAATTGGGGGGGGAAATGAAAACCCTGTTTCCATCAACAGTGCCAAGAAATCTAAAACATTAAAAACTTAGCAAATGATCAATTGCAATCTAAATTAAAAAATTATTAAGCTAAATTTTTATTAAACAAAATTTCATTTCTTCGCGTACGCATTTTTTCAAAATCATCACCAGCATGATAAGAAGATCTGGTTAAAGGACTCGAAGCAACCATCAAAAAACCCTTATTATAAGCCATTTTTTTATAAAACTCAAATTCCTCAGGATCGACGTAACGATCAACAGGTGCATGTCTTAAGGTTGGACGCAGATATTGTCCAATCGTCAAAAAATCAATATCAGCGCAGCGCATATCGTCCATTACTTGTAAAACTTGCTCTTTGGTTTCGCCAAGACCAACCATCAATCCAGATTTAGTAAAAATTGATGGATCAATTTCCTTAACTTTTTTAAGCAAATGTAAAGAATGAAAATAACGCGCACCAGGACGAATAGTTGAGTAAAGCCCAGGAACAGTTTCAATATTATGGTTAAAAACATCAGGCTTAGCTTTAACTACCAACTCAACTGCGCCATTTTTACGTAAAAAATCTGGAGTTAAAATTTCAATTGTTGTTTGCGGAGCTTGATTACGAACACTTTTGATGCATTCAACAAATTGATTAGCTCCGCCATCAGGCAAATCATCGCGATCTACCGAGGTAATTACGATATGCTTTAAACCAGTAACCTTGGCAATCTCACCGACATTATGAGGTTCATGGGGATTGACTTCATCGGGCTTACCAGTCTCAATATTACAAAAAGAGCAAGCTCTTGTACAGACCGATCCAAGAATCATAACCGTTGCATGTTTTTGCTCCCAGCATTCGCCAATATTTGGGCATGATGCTTCTTCGCAAACAGTATGTAATTTTCTTTTGCGTAAAATATCTTTAGTTTCATGATAAGCTTTTGATGTTGGCGCTTTAACTCTAATCCAGTCAGGTTTACGCTCCATATTTTGCCTTGGGAATTTATTTGCAAAATCTAAAAAATCCTTATTATCCATTTTAGCGATTTGTCCACTTTTTAGTTTTTCTTTTCTGGTTTGCATATTTTAAAATTTTAATTTTTTCTAAATTTGATGATCAAGCTTAGATAAATGCCAATAAGTATCGATAATTTTAACTAATTTAAAATTTAAATAAAAGATTTTTTTTAAGGAACAAATTATAAACATTGCCGCCTCCCCTTGCCTAGCTGAAAGGAGAGTGTTGAATTTATTGGAAATAAAAGATCTTATTGCTGATATCTGTAATTTATTCGCGATGAGGCAATATAATTTTAACTAAATTTCGTTAGCAAATTTAATTGTTGTAATTGGGATTATTTGATCTCACCAGTCACAACAAACCCTGCAATCTCAGCAATATTTGTCGAGTGATCCGCTAATCTTTCAAAACTTTTGGCGATGAATAAAATATTGGTAATTTCTTTTACTTGCTTGCGACTAAAATTTTCATGATCAATTATACGAAATAAATCACTATAGATTTTATCAATTTCATCATCTTGCTTTAAAACTAAATTAGCCAAAACTAGATCATGATTATTAAAAGCAATTATCGCTTCTTTGACCATAGTTTTACTAAGATCAATCATGGAAATTAGCGATTGATCAATATCATTAGCAAATTTTTCTTCATCTAGACGAGCAATTTTACGAATAATACTTTTAGCTTGATCACCACTCCTCTCAAGGTTTGAGGAAACTTTAAGCGAAGAAATTGTATAACGTAGATCTACTGCCATTGGCTGTCTTAACGCCAAAATCGCCGTAACTTTTTTTTCAATCAAATGATCTAGAGAATTGATCTTGTAGTCGTGAGCAGTAATATTTTCAATCAAATTATGATCACGAGTTTTAATCATTTTGGCAACCATATCAATTGACTCAAGAACCAATTCAAGCATTTCTTCAAGTGTCTTAGCAATTGATTGTAAATCCTTATCGTAAGATTTTACGGTATGTCCTAGGAAACTTCCTTCTTTAATATTCATAAAAATTCAAATTAAATAACTCTTTAAAAATTTTAATTTTAATTCAAACTATATGATAGACTATAATTTGCTATTTAAAACTTTCTATTTTTAAAAATTAAAACTTATGACAAAAACTGCAATAAAAAAAATTTTGGTAATCGGCTCAGGTGGGAGAGAACATGGAATTTGTGAAGCATTTAAAGATTCAGCGAAACTTTACGATCAACCTTGTGAGATTTTTATAATTAAAGGCAATGCGGGAACCAGTAAGATTGCCAAAAACATTGAATATATTGAGGCAAATGATTTTAAAAAAATCATAAAATTTTGCCAAGATGAGCAAATAGATTTTGTATTTGTTGGGCCAGAACAACCTCTTACCGAAGGAATTGTTGATGAATTGCAAAAAAATAAAATTGCTGTTTTTGGACCAAGTAAAAAATCAGCTCAGCTCGAAGGTTCAAAAATTTTTATGAAAAAAATTGCCGATGACAATAAAATTCCTACCGCTTCTTATCAAAATTTTACAGATGAAGATTCAGCAGTAAAATTCACCAAAGAAATTGGTTTTCCCTGCGTAATTAAAACTGATGGACTTGCTTCTGGAAAAGGCGTAATAATTGCCCAAGATTTTAATGAGGCGAAAAAAAATATCAGTGAAATTTTTCAAGGAAAATTTGGTGAAGCCGGTAAAAAAATCATTATCGAAGAATTTCTAAATGGCTTTGAAGTAAGTTATTTTGTAATTTGCGATGGTAAGAATTTTCTACCTTTAGGTTTTGCTCATGATCACAAAAAAGTTGGCGAAGGTGAAACCGGTTTAAACACTGGTGGAATGGGTAGTTTTAGCCCTTCCAATAAAATCACTGCAAAGCTAGAAACAAAAATCATTGACACAATCATTAAACCAACCCTCCAAGGAATGAATGATATAGGCGCACCATTTTGCGGAATTTTATTTGCTGGATTAATGATCAATGGCGATGATGTTAAATTATTAGAATTTAATATTCGTCTAGGCGATCCAGAAACGCAAGTTCTCCTGCCACGTCTTAACTGCAATTTTATTGAACTAATTGAATCAGCAATTAAAGGAAATTTGCATAATTTCTCAATTAAATTTTTTGAAGAAAAAAAATTAATATGCATTGTGATATGTGCCAAAGGCTATCCTGAAGATTACCACAAAGGCAGTGAAATAAAAAATCTCACAATTTTCGAAGAGCAATTAAAATATGATGGCAATGATTCACTAAAAATTTTACACGCTGGAACGATTATCCAAGATGGCAAAATTTATGCCAATGGTGGCAGGGTTCTTAACGTAGTCGCAAGCGCTTCAAGCTTTAATGAAGCTAGAAAGAAAGCCTATGATTTGATTAATAAAATAAATTGGCAAGATGGCTTTGTAAGAAATGACATCGCAAATAATGCCAATTAAAATCAAGTACTTATCTTTTTATGATCTAATTTTATTAATCAGCAAAAAGATTTTGAATGGTTGATGGCACGAATGCTGAAACTTTGTTTGTAGTAAATTTTCCTTCTTTATTATTAGCATTCTTGATATATTCATAACGTAAGCCAAATAGTCCACCACCCTCACCTCCAGTTAGTATTCCACTAATGACCGATCCAATCAAAGGGATTTTACCAATGCCAAATAAACTATTAACGATATAACCAGGAATAATCATTCCGCGCAAATTAATTGCTCCCGTTGATAAATTAATTTCACCTTTAGAAGTAATGCCTATTTTAAAATTATTAGCAATTAATGATTGAATATTAATAATTTGATTTTGCAAAAGAAAGTCTATCTTCACCGAATTAAAAGTAGTTTTATTGCTTGAAAATATTGAGTCCTTGATTTGTGAATATAAATTATCAGAGGCAAATTTTTTAACCGTTTCATTCTCAAAGACAGTAATATCATCATCAATTTCAATGCGTCCTTCAATGCTATTTTTTTTATCATTATTTTTATGTTTAAGAATAATTGAAGCATTGCCATCGGCAATTAAATTTGATATTCCAAGACCTTCACAAAGATAGCCAATATCTGTAATTCGACCATTAATTAAAACAAAATCATCTTTGGGTTTTTTAGTTGCTTGTAAATTAATGATTTGTAATTTTTCATAATTACCAGATATCGATAGTGAAGGACAGAGAGCATTTTTACAATTCATAGATAAATTAAAATTTCGTAAAAATTTTTGACGCAATAATTCAACGCGATTAAGATTTATAGAAATTAGTAAATTATCAAAATATTTGGATTGTTGAGATTTTTTATTTAATTTAAAAATTTCGCTTTCCAATAAACCACCAGCATATAATTTTTGACCGCTCACATTAAGTTTTTGAATATTTTTTTTATCATCATAGCTATAACTTAATTTAAAATTATTATTACCAAAATTTTGATTATTTAATTTTAGTGATTTAACTTTTAGATCAGCAATATCAACATCTAATTCACCTTTAATTGATCCAGAAATTTCTATATTTTTATTATTCTTTTTTATTTCTTCAATTTTATTTAAATTAATATCTTTTATTATAATATTTTGATCATTGTTAACTGTTATTATAAATTTTAGATTAGATTCAGTTAGGTTGTTTTTAGTTATATCAAAATCTTTTAAATCAATCTTAGCATTAGTAAAATCAAGATCACTAAAGAAATCAGGGCTATTAAAATTTTTGTTAATTTTAATATTAATATCACCTTGCAAATATTCATTTTTTAAATTTGAAACTTGCGAATCGGCTGAAAGAGATATTTGCTCAAGATTGAAATTCTCCTGCAACGGTAAGGAAATATTAAACTTTGTTGTAGCTTGACCATTTAAATATTTCTCAACTTCTTTAGCAAAAACGGAATTATAATTAGCGTGTTTGAGAGTATCAAATGCTGGACCATGAAGATCTCCAGAAATTTTTAAAAATGGTATTGGCACATTAAAATCGTCAATTTTTACCACGGCATTTTCGATCTTGCTTTGCAAAACTTCACCATGCGATAAAGTAATTTCCATGTTATTTTTATTAAATCTGGCAATGCCAAATAAATTTTTTAGATCAGGAAAATATTGATCGTAACGCAAATTCATTTCGCTAAAAATTACTTCAGAATTTATATCCACAAGCTCAATTTCATTGTTTTCGTTACTGATAATTGTTAATTTAGCAAAGGCATTTTTTATCAAACCATCACTAACATGCTCAATTACCCATTTACGAACGTCATTTTGATCGAGATTAATTGGCCAATATTTTTCCAATTCAACTTGTAAAATATTTTGACTACGAATAAAAAAATCCATTTTTAATGAATGGTTTTGCTGACTAGAAACCATTAACGACATTAAGAAATGTGGATTACTCATCCCATTCTTATCATTGATTTCACTTATAAAATCACCCTCAACTTGCGATAAATTTAACATGGCCAATTCATGATCATAATCACCACGGATTTTAAAATTTCTTAAATCAATTTTTTTAGAAAAATATTGCGTTAAATTAAAACTCCCTTGATTAGCAGTAAAATTAAATTCAATATTTTTTATTTTTTTCTGATTCATTTTTAATTTTATATTACCATCGAGATTAGTAAATATATTATCGAGATCGCTAAGGCGATGGTGAAAACCAGCGATTGATTTAGGGGCAAAATTATTAACATTAGCATCGCATTGCAAGCGCGAATCCATGAAGAACATGCATTCCACTGTCATTTTAATATCATTTGTATCCTTGTTAATATTTATAACTCCTTGCGATTCAATTGAGAGATCTTTCTTGCGAGAATCAGCTCTAATCTTAGCTTGCTTGATGAAAATTTGATTGGTTAGATCGCCATTTATCAAGACTAAATTTGCATTTTGTAATTCAAATTTTTCTATGATAATATCGCCCTTGCGCATTTTATGTAAAAATTGAGTAATTGCTGATAAATCGCCTAAATTATTATTTACAGAATTTTCTGGAGATAGGCTTGATAGATTAATGGTGATTTTAGGATCTATAATCAATATTTTGGATGGCTGAAATTGCAAGAAAAGCATTTTGATTATCGAAAATTCCGCTTCAATTCTTGGTAAAATTAAAGCCTGTTTTTGAATTTCCATTTTATTATTATCAGTTGATTCATAAAACAAACTAATATTTGATCCAACAACTCGAATGGTTCCGTAACGCGTAAAACTTACGAATGTTTTATCCAACTTAACATCATTGCCAAAATTTGTTTTTAAAACCTCTTGAACTTCAGCAGTTAATGCTGGAAAGGACATTGGTTTAGCTGAGACCAATATTACAAAATAGAAAAGCGATAAGGTTAAAATTATCAAAAAAGAAAGGGTAAATTTATAACCCAGAGATAATTTTGTCTTTATTGCTTTATGTTTAATATTGTTTTTGTCTATTAACTTCTTTGACATTCTATTAAATATATTAATAACCAACTATTTAAAAAGATTTTATAAATAATCGAATTAAAAGGTAAACATAGTTATACTATTTTCAATTTTAAAATAGCCAATTAAATTTGCGAGAAAAGGTCTTATTTTCCAATACTAGATCTAGTTGCAAAAAATCGTCAATCCTTAAAATTTAATCAATAACTTAGAATAGAAATTAGATTTCATCAATATCTTGATCCTCTTTAAATACTGCAAAATTTTTAATTAACAAAATATCAATTTCACTATTTTTAAAACAGCGATTTGCATCAATCACATCAAAAGCCAATACATCATTTTTTAAAGATAATGGTAATGTAAAAATAAATTCAACTTGGCTTAAATTACAAAAGTTTTTTATTATTTGATAAAGAATTATATCATCATTGACATCCTTACTTTGAAGAAAATGAAGATTTTGTGAAGATTTTTCTTCTGGAGAGTTTTGTATAAAATTATTATGCTTTTTGCGGTTATTTGTGTTAACAAACATTTTCTTTCTTGCGTAATTAAAATAATTATTATTGAGCTTTGAGTCCTTGAAATCCCTGAGTATATTGGCATAATTACCAACAAAATAATCAAGATAATTATCACGCAGAAAAATTATACCAAATCGCTGATTTTTTAGATAATTTTTTTCATAAAAATCTTTAATTTTAAAAAAATTATCTTCACTATATTTTCCAGAAAATAATGTTAATGGCGAACTTAATACAACATTACCCAGCTCAACATATCCTCTTTGCCACCCTATTATCATTGATTGACTTAAATTTTGTGAAACAAGATTAACTATTTGCGATTCATCACTAAACTGCAGATATTTAACCTTTAAAACACTAAGAATATCTTTTATTTTAGATGTAGAAAAATTTACAGGAGCTGAAGTTAATAATAAATTTGATACAGGGATTTGACGAGCTTGACTCAAATATTGATGATATGTTAATAATGCGCACCCAAGAGCTTCGAGATTTCCACTCCCATGTTGAACAATCACAACCTTATCAAATATTTGCATTTGACGAATTTTATCAACTAAATGCAAAGACATAATTTTTCCTTCACTGACCAATAGATTATTACTTCGAGTAATTTTTTTAATGTTTCGCAATAAAAGCTCCATAATTTCTAAAGTCAGCTTTTCAAGAGCGATATCCAGCTCCATAAAAAAGGATTTCTTATCGCAAACTTTTTCAATAAGTGGTTGAAATAATTTTGTAAATTCTTCATTTGCAATTAGGCTTCCCCTAGAAACTCTAAAATAAGTCAAGTCAAGGTGAAAAGAACCATCTTTTTTAATCTCAATTAATTTTTTTAATAAATTGTAAATTTCTAAAACAATATCTTCTTGGGCATTTATAGCTAAAAGATTTTTAGAAATTTTTTGATTAAAAAAAAATTTTATTGCATTTCTAAGTAATAAAAGTGAATGAGGGAAATTAATTTCTTTCAAAAAATCAATTTTATTTTTATTGCCATATGCAATTGAGATTGACGGATTATATGGCGAATCGTTAAACACCAAAATTGCTGATTCTCTAAAAGTTGAAGTATAAAAACAGCCTGCGCAGCTTGCAAAATTTGCTTCGGTAAATAAAATTTTTGCAGATATTTCGTTAAAAAATTTCTTGGTTGATATTTTTTGACGCTTGATTAAAAGTAATTCTTGCTGAATTTTAAATAATTTTTTTCGCAGATTTCTACGCCTAAAAAATGCTTCTTTAATTTGCAATATATCGTGAAAGATGAAATCACTAAAACCCTTGATATTATTGAATAAACTACCGCGTAAAATAGTTTGTATTTTTTTTATTGGTTTATCAAAATAAACAATAAATTCAATGTCATTTAAAGAAATTTTTTCTTGTAGTAAAATATTTTTTAGAGATATTTCGGGGAGATTATTATCGCTTTTTTTTCGACTAAAAAATCTTTCTTGAGAAGTAGCAATAACTTTTTGATTTTTAATCAAACATATTGATGATTCACAACTATCAGCAGATATACCTAAAATATAATGACTGTAACTATCTTTTAACATTTATTATTTTACATGAAATAAAGCCTAGAAATCAGTATTGCGGCACACAAAATAGCTATTTAGAGATCTATCAACACTGCGCAATAAAAATTGTCTTTTAAATAATTTAAAGAATAATGACATTGGCAAAATAACTAGTATAAATATTATTACCCTAATAATTAATTTTCCAATTTGCTCATTTAAATTATGTATTTTTTGTAATTTTCTAAAAAATTTTATATTTAAAAGTAAATGCGCAAAATATGCGCTAAATATCATTAAAATTACAAATACACTATAATAAAATATTTTTAAATTAGCGCTATTATAGGAAAGATAAGAAAAAAATAAAGCTAAAAAATAACCTAAATTTTGGAGAGATTTTTGATTAGAATTTATCGATGAATTATTGACTATTTTATGATAATTAAAATCTAATTGAGCATCACCGCTGTTATGCATTTGAATTATTTTACTAAGATGACTCTATAATTTGGTATCGTCAATATTGCGCTATCTTTGTGATTTTGATCTATTTCAAATCTAAGATTTTGTTTATCTAAAATTTTTAAAACTTCGCTTTCATTGATTACTTGATTTAGATCAATATTTTCTTGCTTTAGTTGATCAGATAAAACGTTAAAAATAATTACCAATTGTTGGCGATGATCAACAATCAAACTAATTTTTACAATCGCATCGCTAGCAATTTTTAAAGCTTGCGCTAATATTTTTCTAAGAGCTTCTAAAATAACCATCTCATCACATTTAATTTTTGGCAATTGCTCTTCTGAATTATAATTTACAATTTCAATTCTTTGGCGAATCTTATCACTCAAGCCAGAAATAAATTCTTGCAATAATTCATAACAGCAAAAAATATTTTCACTGGCATTTAATTTTTCATCAATAATTTCATGATCAAGTGCGTTATATATTACCGCCCTAATTTTTAAACTATTAATGTAAATTTTACTGAAATCATTTTGATATCCACGATGTGGAAGAGGTCCATATGGTTCATATTGCAATGATTTTGCAGTTTGACTTACTACATCAAGATAAGAAAAAATATCACTTGGCAAAACTACCGAAACTTGGTTTTTCAAATTATCCATCACTCTTTGATGTGTTTGATTAACAAGATTTGCGTTACTAACTTTTTCTTTTACCTTAGCCATTAACAATTCAAAATCAATTGGCTTAAGCAGGTAATCATTGGCATTTAGCTCAATACCTTTTAGAACATTTTCTCTAGCTCCAAGGGCAGATAAAAAAATAAAAGGCGTTGAATTATTGCGAACATTTTTATTTTCACGAATGAGACGCAAAAAATTATAACCATCTAACTCTGGCATCTTAATATCAGATATCACTAGATCGGGATTGGTTTGTAGAAATTTATCAAATCCACTTTTGCCATTGTCAGCTTCAAAAACTTCATAACCTTCATCACGTAAAATTTCAGCGATATTCTCACGAATATCAACTTCATCTTCAACGCATAAAACTTTTAATTTTTCCTTAGTCATAATTAAAAACTTTAATTTATCAGTTCTTTAAAAATATAATTTATCAAAAATTTGCTAAAAATTTTTTATAAATTTTAAAACCTTTTTCTATTTTTTAATTTTTATCAATCGACCTTTAAGCAGTCAAACAATTTCTAACAATTTTAAAATAGATTACCAAACCTTGTAAATTCGGCATCAAAAAATAAATCAACACTCCCGACTGGACCGTTTCTTTGCTTAGCAATTATCACTTCAGATTTATGAGCAATTTCTTGCATTTCAACTTTCCAGCGCTGAAATTTATCAGCTTCTGCTTCAGGGGGACGAAGTCTTTCTTTGTAATAACTATCGCGATAAATGAATGCAACCACATCAGCATCTTGCTCAATTGATCCAGATTCACGAAGATCAGAAAGTTGCGGTCTTTTATCCTCTCTTTGTTCAACAGCCCTTGATAATTGGGATAAAGCGATTACTGGAATATTAAATTCTTTGGCAATTGCTTTTAATCCTTGCGTAATTTCAGAAACCTCTTGCACACGATTTTCCCCAGATCTTTTAGAAACTCCACGAATCAACTGTAAGTAATCAATCACCAATAATTCTAAATTATTTTTTCTTACCATTCTTCGAGCGCGAGTCCGAATTGCTGAAATTGATAAAGCTGGAGTATCATCAATAAAAAAAGGTAACTTAGCAATTTCTGCCGAACGAGTTGCGATAACTTCCCATTCATTTTCACTTAACTGACCAGTGCGAAATTTAGTAGCATTAATACTGCATTCCATTGATAAAATACGCGAAGCTAATTGAGCTGAAGACATTTCTAAAGAAAAAAATCCAACTGCTTTCTGGAGTTTTTTATCTTCTATATCTTGATTGAGAGATTTGCAAGCATTAACAGCGATGTTGATTCCTAATGCTGTTTTACCCATTGATGGTCGACCTGCTAAAATTATTAAATCCGATTGCTGCATCCCACTTAAGATTTTATCAAGATCAAGTAAACCGGTAGATACGCCACTAACATGGCTATCACGTTGACGAGCTATGAGAGTTTTATCGAGAGTTTCTTTAAGTGAAAAAGAAATATTTTTAAAATCACTTTTACTTCCACCGCCATGTTCTGAAAGGGCAAATAGACTTGCTTCTGCATTTTCAATTTGTTCTTGCGCACCAATATTTTCATCACCGCCATTAACAAGATTAACTATATCTTCACCGATCATAACGAGCTTTCTTTTTAAGCCTAAATCATAAATCAATCTCCCGTAATCAGCAATATCAATGATGGTTTGCGCACCTGCCAATAAAACCGATAAATATTGAGCTCCGCCAATTGCCTTTATATTATCCTCTTGTTCAAAAAATTGTTTTAAAGTTATTTGATTAGCAACGATATTTACTTTTTCAACATTGTGAATAATTTGCGCAAAAATCTTTTGATGGGCAGGTTCATAGAAATGCTCTGGCAACAGAAATTCAATAACGCGATTTAAATATTCATTATTTAAAATTATCGTTCCAAGCACTGATTGCTCTGCTTCAATATTAAATAATTCACGACGAGAAATTTTGGCCAATTCTTTTTTTGGCGATAGCTTTCCTTCTAGTATCGATGATGTTTGTATATTTTTATTTAGTGTTGAAAAATCGCCCTGCTTAGTCATTTTATCTAGTCATGTTTAATTTTTTAAATGAGATTTTATTTAAAAGACAATCTTAAAAAAAAGTTACTAACTTGCAACTATCAAAATAAATTGGCTTAAAAATTTACACTAGTGACTTTTGCTGGGGGGGGGTTTTTCAAGTTGGAAGTATTTGATTGGGTTAGAGATGAATCGGGAGTTGAATTGAAACTATTTTGATTTAACTTTCCTTGAAAAATTTGCAAATTTTTAAAATCTTCTTTATTCAATTGATGTTCGGCAACACTCATCAATAAGCTTAACGGGATTCTTTTAGTTCGCATTCCAACCACTTTTTTTGGTCTTGTATAATCTTCAACTCTTCCGGTAAAAATATTATTTCTCATGGTGTTTATCTGAAATAATGAGGATAATTTTTTTGCATCGTTAAAATTTAAAAGATCAGCTGAGGGTAATTTTTTTGCATCGTTAAAATTTAAAAGATCAGCTTCTGATAAATTTTCATTTTTATTAATAGCATTTAACAAATTTTGACACTCCATTATCTTATTGCCAATTCCTTGCAGTTTGATTGCTATTAAAAAATATTTAAACCATTTAATTTTACTATCTAGCTCTTTTTTATTGACGCAAGAGTTAATTGCCTGATTAATAGATTTATCAATGAAATTAACAGTATCTTTTTTGATTTTTTCATCGTTTAGCGATTCTAATATTTGGGATAATGGACAATAAGAAATTTTAGTATTTTCAGTTTCACTAGATTTATCTGAATTAACCTCGTCATTTTCGGTATCTTTTAAAATATAATATGTTTTT
>CAMDJZ010000001.1 GCA_945901265.1 Rickettsia typhi | reverse complement strand
CAACTTGAAGGACTTTTTTCTCATGTAAAAGAGCGAATAAAAATGCATCGTGGATTGGACCAAAATCGGAAGAAAAAAGCGGTCAAATTTTTACTAAAAAATTTGGGGAAAAAATGAGAATTTAGCCCCCCATTTTTTTAATTATGCCTTAATAACAAATTATGATTAATAATAAGAAAATCAAATAGGTTTTAAAAATTTATTTTATTGACCATTTTTTTTGCAGATATTTGTTAACCTCACCTACATCTGCATCGTTAAGAAAGGATTCGATTATTATTATTTCACCAATTAAACCCTGAAACCATCCAAAACTATTGCCTTCTCTTGCTCCAATTCTTAAATCTTCATCACCGTTAGGCGATGACAATAAAGATAATGGCCCCCCAACTCTTAAAGGAGCTAAATCTTTATTATTATTAACATAAACATTTAAACCTGAATTATTTAATCCACCATTATATGAAAAGGATGCAACAATGTTTTTATTTAAAATTGTAGCTAATGAAGCAATCTCAATAAAATTTGCTGATTGATGCCCTTTTAAGCCAAATGAAAGGAGATTAGAAGTGGTTGCTCCACCACCATTATAATTGCCAGTTGTAATTACTGCCCAACCTTTGCCATCAACCGCATTATCTTGTTTAGAAATTACAAATCGCCCAAGATTAGTGGGTTTAAATACGATAAAAATTGTAAATTTGCTATTTGATTCAAATCCACTAACTACTCCCATTGTCATCCAGTCATCGGCACCATCGAAACTAATTGCAGGAAGTCCATTGATTCCATCGGATACATATTTTGGTTTAAAACTTGAATTTGATTGAGTTGCATTACTTTTGAAAGAGGATTGCGGATTTATATCTTTCCAGGTGCTAATTTGTAATTGGTCTTGAGCTTCATCAGAATAAAAACTTTCATCCGCAGTTGATTCTAGCCACAGAGTTACATTTTTAAAAGATGGCACGGGAGAGCTAAGTGTTAGTGATCGAGCAGTTTGTAATCTCATAGCCTTAGCTAATCTTGAAGATTGCGTAACTCCTACAACCAAAATGCCAATTATTAAAATAACAATTGATAACTCAATTAAGGAGAAAGCTTTATTGTTTATTGATTTCATAATGTAAAAACCTCTTATAAAAATTTATTATTTTCAAATTTCATATCTAATGCAAAATGGAATTAATTTAATTTTGAAAGATTTATTTGTAAATTTATAGTTATTAAAATTCGGAATTTAATTTCTGTTGCTATTTTTTGAAAAAATATTTTTGTTAATTTATAATAAAAATAAATTATAAATATTAAACTATATTGATTTACAATAATTTATAAATTTTATTTTATTGACCATTTTTTCATAATATAACTTTCAACTGACTTACGCTCTTCGTCATTGAGAAATTTACTAAATATTACTAGTTCAGCAATATCGCCTCTAAAATATTCAAAATTAACCCAGCTATTTCCACCAATCAAATTAAGTACTGAGCCGATTGCCCTTGCATCAGCGACATTTACTTGAAATGATTGAACGCCATTAACATGCCCTAAAATAAATCTTTGACCAGTGTTTTTATAACTTACGGTAAAAAGCGCCAGTTTTGCAAGTGGTTGGTTAGAGCTAACGGGATTATAAGTTGTAGCTGAAGTGGATGCTGAATAAACAGTAAATTTAAGGCCAGTATTATTATCCAAGCGAATTAGTGTAATATTAGGGATAGGGCCAGCAACTAAAATATCATGTAATTTTATTGCCGCATCCTTGGCTAAACGAAATGCTAAAAAAATTGTAAATGCCGAATCGCCAGATGGAATTGTGCTGTCAGGAAGATTAAAATATTGACCGTCATTAGCGCCATTAAAATTAACCAAGGGGAGAGTTTCATTAAAATTATATATCGGTGCCCGAGTAATTGAGTTTTGGTAGGCGTCATTTTTGAAAGTGCTTTGAGGATTTATATCAAACCACTTTGTTAAGGTTGAAGAATTGCTAGATTCACTTTCATTAAAGCTTTTTTCGAGAGTTGTTTCTAGCCATAAATTTAAATTGCCAATTGAAGATATCGGTGAATTCATTGTTAATTGACGAGCAGTTTGTAATCTCATAGCCTTAACTAATCTTGAAGATTGGGTGACTCCCGCAACCAAGATACCAATGATTAAAATAACAATTGATAACTCAATTAAGGAGAAAGCTTTATTGATAATTTTTATTTTTTTCACGGATAGATGTAGATTTTAATTGACCGCAGGCCGCCAAAACATCTTGACCCCGAACCTTACGAACGGTTGTTATTACATCATGTTTTCTCAAGATGTCTTGAAATTTTTTAATAGTTGTTTCAAAACTGGGCTGATATTGACAACCATCCCAAGGGTTGAAGGCAATAAGATTTATTTTTACATTGAGATTATATTTGTTAATAAAATCTATCATTTCTAATGCATTTTTCTCTTGATCATTGACATTTCTTAGCATAATATATTCGAAAGTAATTTTTTGTCGTGGATTTTCTTGGTTATAAAAACGACATGATGAGAGTAAATCATGGAGTGGAAATTTTTTATTAATAGCCATAATCTCAGTTCGTAATTCATCATTTGTGGCATGAAGAGATATGGCTAGATTGGTTTTGAGTTCCTTTGCGCATCTCAAAATTTCAGGAACTAATCCTGAGGTTGAAATAGTGATTTTGCGTAAAGAAAAATTTAAACCATCATTATCAGTTAAAATTTTTATAGCTTGAGCAACGTTTTCATAATTAAAAAATGGCTCGCCCATTCCCATGAAAACGATATTGGTTAAGAGCGGAGATTTTAAATGTGAATTAGCATGCCAATCATTTAAGAGATCCTTAGCAACTAAAATTTGTGTAACTATTTCGTGAAATTCGAGGTTGCGTACCAAGGTTTGAGTTCCAGTATGGCAGAATTTGCAGGCAAGTGTACAACCTACTTGTGAAGAGATACAGAGTGTTCCACGGTTTTCTTCTGGAATGAAAACCGTTTCTACTTCACGGTTATCAGAAAATTTTACCAACCATTTTCTGGTACCATCAAGTGAAGTTATGTCTTTGGTAATTTGTGGACGGTTAAGAGAAAATTTTTCTTCTAAAATTTCTCTTAATTGTTTAGAAATATTGCTCATCTCTTGAAAATTTTTGAGACCGTGAGAATAAATCCAGCTCCAGATTTGCTTAGATCGAAAGGGCTTTTCTACCAAGGAGATAATTTCGCTATCGAAAGTCTTTTTATCAAAATGTGTCAAATTTATTTTATTTTTTGTAAACATGATTAAAAAACTTAATTTTAATTATTTATTATTAACTTTACTAAATGAACCATAACCTTAACTTTTAACTAAAACTTATAAAACATATGAAACAAAAAGTAGTAACAATCTCTGCACAAATTTCTGCTGAATTAGAAAAAGCACTTAATATGGTTTGCGATCTTGAAGAAAGATCAAAAAGCTATTTAATTAAAAAAGCTTTGGAGAAATATCTTCAAAATAAATTGCATGAATCAGGCATTTCAACTGAATTCCTGAAAGCTTCAAGATCTTCAGATGAAGTTGTCGCTAAGAAAAAGAAAAAGTAATCTCTTTTTTAAAGCATATTCAAAAACCTCGTTTCTAAATTTTAGGAACGAGGTTTTTTTATTGGCCAAACTTAAATATGAATTAATTAATTAAATTAATCTACCTTAGGTTTTTAAAAAAAATAACTATTAATAATTCAATTAAAATATTAAAAATGGTTAATTATTATTTAAAGATGATTAAAAAAAATTTAAGCAAATAACTTTTTATTGTAAAGCGCTTCTTTGCATTTGAATTATTTTTTCCGCTGATTTTTTTGCTAATTCATACATCTCAGTAACTTGCTTGAAGGTCATTGATCCAGCTTCTGCAGTACCTTGTATTTCAATTAGATCGTAATTTTTATTAAGCACAAAATTACAATCAACTTCACATTTACTATCTTCTAAGTAATCTAGATCGGCCATAATTTGATTATTATAAATTCCACATGATACCGCGCAAACTTCATTTTTCATCGGATTATAATCGATAGTTTTATCGCGTAATAATTTTTTTATTGCCAAACTAAGCGCTACAAATCCTCCTGTAATACTGGCGCAACGCGTTGAACCATCTGCTTGAATCACATCGCAATCAATAGTAATCTGCCTTTCGCCAAGTAACTTTAAATCAACAGCAAAACGAAGAGATCTAGAAATTAATCGTTGAATTTCCATATTTCTGGCATTTGGCTTGAGCGGATCTTTATCAATTCTTTGATGAGTTGAACGCGCAAGCATATTGTAATTTGCAGTAATCCAACCCTGACTTTTATTTCTTAAAAAATGCGGAACTTTTTCTTCAACTGATGCGGTGCAAATAATCTGAGTATTGCCAAAACTAATGAGGCAAGAACCCTCAGCGTAGTTGTTAATATTGGTTTTAATTGAAATATCACGAATTTCATCGAGATTTCTTTTTGAAGGGCGAATTGACATAATTAAAAAATATATTCTATTAATCTAATAAGGGTAAGAGTTAATTTATAATAATTTTTAGCTTAAATTGCTAGGAAAATTTTACTTATAAATCTTAACCTTATTTTGATCAAAAATAATTTGTATAATTTTTAATTCTAATAGATTAAATAAATTTAATTTAAAATCATTATTTATATATTAAAAATAAAGACTTTAATATTAGTTAGCTACATATCTTGCAGGAAGCTTTTTAGAAGTTTGGCGCGCTTAGGATGCTGTAATTTCTTTAAGGCCTTAGCTTCAATTTGTCTAATACGTTCACGAGTTACAGAAAATTGTTTACCAACTTCCTCGAGAGTATGATCGGTTACCATGCCAATTCCAAAACGCATTCTTAAAACTCTTTCTTCGCGAGGAGTTAATGATGAAAGCATTTGCGCAGTTAGTTCTTTTAGCTTAGAGTGCGAAGCAACATCGAATGGCAATACTGCAGTTTTATCTTCAATAAAATCCCCCAAAACACTTTCTTCATCATCACCTGAAATCGGCGATTCTAGACTTACTGGATCTTTTGAGGTTCTTAAAACTTTACGAACTTTATCGACAGGCATTAACAAGCGATCGGCAATTTCTTGTGCATCAGGACTGCGATTAAGTTCCTGGGTCAATTGACGTGATGTTTTGACGATTTTGTTGATTGTTTCAACCATGTGAATTGGAATGCGAATGGTGCGAGATTGATCGGCAATGGCACGAGTGATTGCTTGGCGAATCCACCAAGTTGCATAGGTTGAAAATTTATAACCGCGACGATATTCAAATTTATCAACAGCCCGCATCAGGCCAATATTACCCTCTTGAATTAAATCCAAAAATTGTAATCCACGATTTGTATATTTTTTGGCAATGGAAACAACTAAACGAAGATTGGCTTCGATCATTTCCTTTTTAGCCCTTATTTCTTCTTCTTGGCTAGCGCGAAGGTTATTTATCATGATCTTGAAATCGCTAATACCAAGGCCCATAACTTTGCTAAATTTAGCAATACGCGCAGTAGTTCCTTGTAATTTATCTTGATTGGTAGAGAGAAAATTTTGCCATTTTTTATCTTTAATTAGCTGAACTTTTTCTAGCCATTTATTTATCTCATCAGTTCCGTGATATTGTTTAAGAAAGTTTGATTTATCAATGCCAAATTCTTGTGCAGATTTCAAAATTTCAATTTCTAAACTTACCAATTTTTGTTGCGCTTCATAAAGTTGTTCAACGAGATCTTTAATTAAGCCGTCATTAAAACTAACTTCATTGACTAAATTAATAAAATCAATTTTAAGTTTTGCGATATCCTTGTTGACCTTAATTTGTTCGCCTGTTTTACTTTCGGATTTATCAATAATTTTTTGACAAACGGTTGCAATTCTTTGGAATAGATCCAGCATCTTTGGCATTAAAATGCGTTCCATTGATACAAAGGAAACAACGCTTTCATCTATTTCCTCTAATTCTTCATCTTCAAATAATGATTCATCATTAATTTCAGGAAGATCATTTTGATCTTCTTCAATCATCGCCGCAACATCGTCAACAGTTGAAGCATTTTCACTTAGATTTTGCTGATCGTTATTTTTGATCATTTCTTCTAATTCGGAATTATATGTTTCGTCGATGCGAATTATGTCACGTAAAAGAATGGTCCCATTTGAAAGGCCATTGTACCACTCGATGAAATGGCGCATGATAATCGGGCTTTCGTAAAGAGATTTAACAGTTCGATTACGACCTTCCTCAATACGAATTGCGATAGAAACTTCGTCATCACGAGTTAAAAGCTTTACCGTACTCATTGATTTGAGATAAGTTTTAACCGAATCCTCGCTACGTTTTTGACTTTTCTCATCATCCTTCAAAGCAAGACCTTCTTCTATCAGGCGCTCTAAATCATCCTCTTTTTCAACAATATGAATTTTAAATTCAGCAAGAATATCGGTAATGCGTTCAATTTTTTGAGCATCAAGCTCTGCGTCAAGATTTTCATTGATTTGGTCTTGGGTTAAAAACCCTTGGGTTTTTCCTAGTGCTACTAATTTTTTTATTTTAGTTGAAATGTCTGCATAAAAACTTTTGCTAGTGTTGTCGCGTTTCTGAATGGCTGAACGGACATCTTGAATTAATTGGAATTTTTCAGCTAAGCGAGAAGTTTTATCGTTAAGCGCGGTGAATTTAGTGCTAGGTTTTTTAGAAAGTTTTTTTGCTAATTGTTTAGTAAGTTCCTTTCTGGAATTTTTTTCTTTTAGATTTTTAATCTTAGAAATGGGCTTTTCAAGGAGTTTTTTATCAGTTTTTTTTATTTTATTTTTTAAGTTTTTCTCAATTTTTTGAACAGTTATTTTAATTTTTTTATCAAGCTTTTTGACGATGTTCTTAGAAGTTTTGAGGGGAGATTTTTTCGATAAATTATTTTGATCTTTAGTAGTTTTTATTTTACTGATCATTGCTTTAGAAGCTTTGTTAAGAAGCTTTTTAGCTTTATTTGGTAAATTTGATTTATTTGTTTTTTTGGAAATATTTTTAGCTAAACTTTTCGTTTTATTAGCAATTTTTTTTACTAATTTCTTTACTAAAACTTTACCTTTTTTGTTGTTTATTTTTTTTGTTTTCATGTTGAAAAACTTAATTTTTTTTAAAAAAATATTGGAATTTTTTTAAATTATGCTATTGAAATATATCCTTTTCAAGCTGAATAATCAACAATTGAATGGAGTTTTTATAATCAAAAATTTCTTTAATTTTATTGCTGTGTAAATCATCAGTTTTATGAAGAGATTCTTGATATTGCAATTCTAACTTTAGGAGCAAGTCCTTCAAAAGAAGAATGCGTAATTTATTTTCACAAGAATCAAAATTTTTCTGATTTAATCCAGCAATCATAGCCTTGAATGTCTTAGTGTAAGAGTTAAAATCTGAATTTTCAAGCATTTCTAATAAATTTTTTGAATCATTGTCAATTAAATCAATTAAAAATTCTTTAATGGTGGTAAATTTTTCATCAAAAAAATTAACTTCTCTTAAATGAAAAATATCGTCTTGATAACTAGAGAGAGTAGGGTAAGAAATTAGGAGAGAAATTATTTGTAAGGCGATAGTTTCGCCTTGTTTTGGGAGTGAATTTAAAGCTTTTAAATCACTAAACTTCATTTGATTTTCTAGACTAGAAAGTGATTTTGTATTTTTTTTAAAATTGTTACGGGTGAGATTAAAAAGAGAATCTTTGAAAAAATTTGTAAAATGTTTGCGACAAGAATTGTCAATGATCAATGATGTTTTTTGTTGAAGAATCTCTTCGAGTTTCGCGCGATCTTCGGCAACTATTTTTTCTTTATTCAACAGATCTAAATCAAGTAATGCAAAATCAAATAAGCTTTGCGATAGTGAGTTGGAATCATCAAGAAATTTTGTAAATGCAATTGTTCCAAATGTTTTAATAAAATCATCAGGATCAAGATTGTTTGGTAAAATTGCCAAAGCAATATTTTTTTTGGCCGTAATTAAGGGGAGTGCAATATCGCTAAGTCTCCTGGCTGCTCGAATGCCAGCGCTATCCCCATCTAAACAGATAATAATTTTATCTGTTATTAAAAATAATTGCTTGAGATGGAGTTCGCCTATTGCAGTTCCAAGTCCAGCTACAACATTTTCTACGCCATTTGATGCAAGGCTTATTGCATCCATATAGCCTTCCACAATAATCGCGCAAGACTTCTCAAATATTGCTTTGCGAGCATTGGCAATATTATAAAGAGTTTGATTTTTTTTAAAAATCTCAGTTTCTTGTGAGTTGAGATATTTCGGCAAGTCATTGATAATGGCTCTTCCGCCAAAGGCAATTACTTGATCTTTTTTATTGGTAATGGGAAAGATAATGCGATTACGCATTTTATCATAAATTTTTTCACGATCATTTTTGGCAATAATACCAGATTCCAAAATTTCTTTTTGTGAATAATTTTTTTCAGAAAGAAAATTGTGCAGAGAATCATATGAATCAGGAGCAAAACCCAGACGAAATTTTTTGGCAATTAGCGAATTAACCCCGCGTTTTTGTAAATATTTTCTAGCCTCTTTTGCGAAATTTTGATAAAGATTTTTTTCAAAAAATTTAGTAATTTCTTCTAACAATTCATATGCGCGATTATTTTGATTATAATTACCTTTTTCAAAATTTTTAACTAAAGGAATTTCAATAGAGAAATCATTGGCAAGTTTATTGACAGCTTCCTTGAAATCTAGGGCTTCTTTAGCCATTTCAAAACTAATTATATCGCCGTGAGCTTGACATCCAAAACAATGATAAAAACCTTTTTGATCATTAACGGTAAAGGAAGGGGTTTTTTCATTATGAAATGGGCATAAACCCATAAATTCCTTACCCTTTTTCTTAAGTGCAACTTTCTTGCCAATGACTTCAGAAACAAGAATAGATGAGCGTAATTTATCAGGAAAGTCTTGCGGAAAAAACATTATAAAAACTAATACTTATTAATAACTTCACACATTATTGAATAATAATAATTGCTAATTATTCAATTTTATTTAGTTATAATTAATGAAAAATTTACAAAAAATTCCACATAAAGTTAAAGAAGCCCATTGGTAAACAAAAGGCTGTGGGGATTAAAAAATTATCATCAATTTTAAAAATACTCGGTCGCGCTTCTAAAATTGTAACAAATAAAGCGCAAAAAAACCCAAAAAAATAAAATAGAAATTTAACATCAAAATAAATGCCAAGACCAATTAATACAGCAGTTGCGCTTATAAAAAATGCTACCGATCCTGCAAAGGATTTTTCATAAAATGGTTGACTAATAATGCTTTTTCCAATAATTGCTGCTAAGCTATCACTAATAACTAAAATTACAAAACCAGTAACAGCAATCTCTTTGGGGAAAATTAAAAAATTCAAACATGCCGAAAGCGCAACATAACTTGCACCACACAATTTACGCTCTTCAAGTTCATGCGGTCGTAAAATATTTGCAAAAAATTTCGTAAAAATATCGTGAATTTTTTGATTCTTAAAGCGCATATAATCAAGCCAAACTATTAGGCATGTTGAGGGAATTAATATAATCATGCTTAATTTTTTACCAAAAATGCAAAATAAAATTGGCACTAAAATAAGTAAAAAATGCAAAGATTTGCGCTTTAATTCATTAGTTAGATTCATCTTTTTGATTTTCTTTATCTTGATAAATTACCACTTCACTTTTACCGACATAGCCAAGGACTTTTCGTGATTGTTCGTCGACCAAATCAAGGTCAAGTGATTCTAAATCCATGCCCTCAACCATTGATTTTCTTGTGTGCATTTTGTTTATTAGGTCGCGTTTTACAAATTCTTTATTTTGAATTTGTGTTTTAAGCGATTGATAAAAAAATAAGCCTTTATCACCAAAAATAGTAGTAAGAAAAAAATAAATAATTAAAGCGATGCCAATGAAATAAAAGATAAATTGGGCTTTGCTGATATTGTTTTCTGTAACAAAGTTATATAAGAAATTAATTCTGTTTTTATTGAGATTTAACAGAGAATTTTTTGTTAAATTATTTTGCATTAAGGCTTTAGAAATCAAGGCGTTATCTTCAATGTTTTGTTCTATATTTTGGATCATGTAATTCTTAAATTTTTATAATGTTTTTTTAAAAATTAAAACAAATTAAAACTTTTTTTAATAAACTTTAGAAAAAAAATTTTATCTTTTATGTTTAAACAAATTTAATAACTTTAAAAATATTTCTAACAACAAAATTTTATTTTGCAAAGTGTTGTTTTAAATTTTATTTATTGCGATAACATACTTGCTTTACTGCTTCAATAATATCTTGAGTTTTTGGTAAAGCCAAACTCTCAAGATTTGCTGCATATGGTAAAGGCGAATCAATCGAAGCTAATTTTTTGACAGGTGCATCAAGGTAATCAAAGGCTTCTTCATTTATAATTGAGCATATCTCGCTTCCAATTGAGGCAAAGGGAAAACCTTCTTCTACCGTAACGCAACGCGAAGTTTTCTTAACCGAAGAAATGATTGTTTGGCGATCAATTGGACGAATGGTTCTTAGGTCAATTACCTCAGCTTCAATGCCAATTTTTGCTAGTTCAATAGATGCCTCTAAGGCATATTTCACCATAAGTGAAAAGGCGATAATTGTAACATCACGTCCTTGACGCAAAATTTTGGCTTTACCAATTTCAACAAGATGATCATCGTCATAATCTTCTTCAAAGCTTAAGCCATAAGTAATTTCATTTTCTAAAAAAATAATTGGATTGGCATCACGAATTGCTGATTTAAGTAATCCTTTGGCATCAGCTGAACTATATGGTGAAACTACTTTCAATCCCGGAATTGAACCATACCACGAAGCATAACATTGCGAATGTTGCGCGCCAACCCTTGAAGCTGGACCATTTGGTCCGCGAAAAACTATTGGACAGCGAACTTGTCCCCCCGACATGTAATTAGTTTTGCCTGCGGAGTTAATGATTTGATCGATGGCTTGCATTGCAAAATTAAAAGTCATGAATTCAACAATTGGTTTTAGACCAGCAAAAGCTGAGCCAATCGCTAGACCTGCAAATCCTTGTTCTGTGATTGGTGTATCAACGACTCTCTTACTCCCAAATTCAGCAAGTAAGCCCTGCGTAACTTTGTAAGCGCCGTTATATTCGGCAACTTCTTCGCCAATAACGTAAACTTCTGGTGATTTACGCATTTCTTCTGCCATTGCCTCTCTAAGCGCTTCGCGTACTGTAAGTTTTCTAATTGTCATGAATAAAAATAATTAATTTAAAATATTTTGTAACTGTATCTAATAATTCCTAATAAAAATAACTAATTGTAAATTTCTGTCATTAGTTCAGATAAGTCAGGTTCGGGACTATTTTTTGAAAATTCGACTATCTCGCTAATTTGATTTTTAATTTGGTCGTCTATTTTTTTAAAATCTTGATCATCGACAATTTTATTGGCGATCATTTCATTGCGTAAATTGTCGATTGGATCTTGTTCTTTTTTGCAATTAACCTCTTCCTTGCTTCTGTATGTTGCTGGATCTGACATTGAATGTCCACGATAACGGTAAGTATCCATTTCAAGAATCATCGGACCATTATTAGAGCGAACATAATCAACACATTTTTGGGCATCATAAATAACATCAAGAACATCCATGCCATTTATTTTTACGCCTGGAATATTAAAGCCAATACCACGCTTGTGGAGATCGTCAACGCTCGATGATCTTGATACCGAAGTTCCCATCGCATAATGATTATTTTCGATAATAAAAAGGACTGGTAAATTCCATAGTTTTGCCATATTGAAAGATTCATAAACTTGCCCTTGATGAGAAGCGCCATCGCCAAAATAGCAAAAGGTAACATTATTACGATTGAGATATTTGTCAGCAAAGGCTAATCCTGCGCCAATTGGAACTGATGCGCCAACGATTCCATGTCCACCATAAAAATGTTTTTCAAGGTCAAATAAATGCATTGATCCACCTTTGCCTTTCGACGATCCGTCTCTTCTACCCAATAATTCAGCCATAATTTTTTTAGGATCAGAGCCAACTGCCAGCATATGACCATGATCTCGATAAGTTGTAATTACCTTATCGCCTTCTTTCATTGTATGGCGCATTCCAGTGGCGATTGCTTCTTGACCGATATAGAGATGACAAAAACCAGCAATTAAACCCATGCCATAAAGTTGCCCAGCTTTTTCCTCGAATCTTCTAATTAGCAACATTTCGCGGTAAAAATTTAACAATTCAGTCTTGTTAAAATTTTTAATAAAATTATTTTTTGAATTAGAGCTACTTGAATTGGTAACATTTGATTTAAGGTCGGGCTTATTATCAAAATTTTTTGCTTGATTTAAATTACCGTTAGTTAGTTTTGTCATATTTTCTTTTTAATATTTAGCGTATTATTTAAAAAATTTAAAGAAGTTTAAAAGGAAGAACAGTTAAAATCAAAAAAAATTAAAAGTCAAATTAACCTTAATCAATAAATTATATTTAAATTATAGATTAATTTATATAGATAGAATAAATCAGCGTCCCTGCTTAAGAATGGTATTGATTAAAGCTCCGTTTAATGACGAAAATAATTTAGGACCAACCTCAATTATGCCGTATGCAAGAGCTAGCATTGAGCCAATGATAAGAATGAATTTTACGGCATTTTGGACGATAAGTTTTTTTAGCATTTCAGTTTGATCCATTTGCGAAGCTTTTGATCTTGAAGCTTGCTTGGCATCTTCTAATTCCTTTTTTTCTTTTTCTTCTTCTTCGTTTAATTTTTCTTTCTCTTCATCTTTTTTATTTTCGTCACCAGATTTATCTTCTTTGTCACTAAAAATTGATTGCTCAATTAAATTTTTTTTAGTAGATTTTTCAGTGATTTGCTTTTTCATAAATGATTGCAAAGCACTATTGGATTTTCCAGTCATAAAATAAATAATAATAAGTTATTCTTACCAAGAATCAATAAAAATTGTTGTTTAATAATAAATTATTTTTCTTGCTAAAATTAAGTTTTGGGATTAAACTATTAATCGATGTTTAATGAATCTAAAAATGTAAAAAAAGATCGCAACAAATGAGCTTATTTTTTCTCAAACCAATACTAACTGTGCTTTTAATCGCCATAATCTCTGGACTGCTTGGGGTTTTTGTGCTGTGGAAAAAAATGGCATATTTTGGCGATGCAATATCTCATTCTATGCTACTTGCGGTAGTGCTATCAGCTTTTTTGCAAATAAATCAAAATCTAATGTTTTTACTATTTGCTGGTTTTTTTGCCTTAATTTGCTCAACGATTTTGCATAGTAAAATTTTTACGCGCGACAGTTTGGTAATGATTTTATCTTACTTTTCCATAGCTTCAGCTTTTATTTTTAGTGATATTTTTTTGCCAAATTTTAATTTCACTAGTTATATTTTTGGTGAATTAATGACGGTTTCTACTTACGAAGTTATGTCCTTAGGCGGTCTTGCTGTTATTGTAGTTATTTATAGCTTCTTATTTTATAAAAAAATTTTACTGATAAATATTGATGGCGATCTGGCAAAAATTGAGAAGGTAAAAATTAAATTAATCAATATTTCATTTTTAGCTTTGTTAATTTTAACAATAGCTTTGACCTTGCAAATGGTGGGAGTTTTTTTAATCACTGCGTTATTAATTTTGCCTTCAACAATCGCAAGAATTTTTGCTAAATCACCACTGGAAATGTTGATTTTAAGTTTGCTTATAGCAATAATTTTCTCACTTTCTGCATTTAAAATTTCAGAAGTTTATAATTTAACCATCAGCGCAACCATTGTTTTAACTTTTATTGCAGTGCTATTGATAAGCTTAATTTTTAAATCAACAAGCAAATTTTTTTATGAAAAATTATAATCAAAATCAATCGCAAAGAAGCATTAAAAAAACTGCAATTATTTTATTTAACTTAGGTGGGCCAGATAGTTTGCAAGCGGTAAAACCTTTTTTATTTAATCTCTTTAATGATAAGGCTATAATTGGCTTACCAAATCCATTTCGCTATCTTCTTGCTAAATTAATTTCATCAAGACGCAACAAGAAAGCGCAAGGAATTTATGCGCAAATAAATGGCAAATCTCCCTTGCTTGAGATAACGAAAATGCAAGCTGAAGCGCTTGAGCGTGAATTATCATTTTATGGAAATTATAAAATTTTTATTGCCATGCGATACTGGCATCCATTCGTTAAAGAGACAATTGCGCAAATTAACGAATATAAAGCGCAAGAAATAATTTTATTACCACTTTATCCACAATTTTCAAGCTCAACAACGGCATCGTCCATAGAGGATTTTTTAGAAAATTTACCAGAAAAATTACGTCAAAATACAAAAATTAAAACTATTTGTTGTTATCCAACAAATCTAGAATTTTGTAAGTCTCATGCTTTATTGATTAAGCAATCATTAAACCGTTTTTATGATAGAAATTTTACGAAAATCCGTTTATTATTTTCAGCACATGGCTTACCGCAAAAACTAATTGACGCTGGTGATCCTTATGTATTGCAGGTTGAAGCAACTGTTGCGGAGGTTGTAAATCAATTGGCAAATTTATTAGCTATTGAGAAAAATAAAATTGATTTCCAGCTTTGCTACCAATCAAAAGTTGGTCCATTACGCTGGACATCGCCAAGTCTAGAACATGAAATTAAAAGGGTTGCAATTGATGATAAAGAACCGCTAATTATTCCCATTGCTTTTGTTTCTGATCACTCAGAAACATTGGTTGAGCTCGATATAGATTATAAGAATCTCGCTGATCAATTAAAAATAAAAAATTATCAACGCGTACCAGCTTTAAATCTTGAAGGTCATTTTATTAAAGCGCTTAAACAAATGGTTTTAAGTGTTAGTGAAAATACCCAAAATGATTATTTTTATGAAGATAAGGCGCAAAGATTTTGTCCGAAAAAAATGCGTTATTGTCAAAATCCTAATCCTTGTAAAGACTTGTAAATTATGGTTATTTGCGATATTACAATCAAAAGTAAAAAATGGCAAAAGCAAAAAAATATTAGTGAATTTATTGAAAATATCACCACTAAGATTATTGGCTTATGTGAATTAAAAAAATTTTTACAAAAAAAATATCAATTAGAAATAATGTTTTCGTTAGTATCTGATATTCAAATACAAAAAATAAATAATGAACATCGTCACAAAAATAAACCAACAAATGTTTTATCTTTTGCTAATTTTGATGAAAAAAAAATAGCCGAAATTGGCGTAAAAATTTTTTTTAAGGAAATTTTTACCAATCAAAATTTTTTAGTTTTAGGTGATATTATTTTAGCTTATGAAACTATTGAAAATGAGGCTTTGCAGCAAAATAAAAAATTTAATGATCATCTTACTCATCTTACTCTTCATGCAATTTTACACCTAATTGGCTATGATCATGAAAATGACGAAGAAGCTAAGGAAATGGAAAGTTTAGAAATCAAAATTTTAAAAAAATTAAAAATTAAAAATCCTTATTTAAAAAATTAATAACTAAAATTAAGATCGCTTAAAATTATTTAACTTTTCTTGAAGCTTATTGATAAATATTTCACCAATATCGATATTGGCTAATTTATTAATTTCAGGAATGCCAGTGGGGGAGGTGACATTTATTTCCGTAAGGTAATCGCCGATAATATCAATGCCTACAAAAAATAAATTACGCTGTTTTAGCTGGGAAGAAATTATTTTACAAATTTCTAAATCACGTTTGCTTGGAATTAATTTTTCAGCGCTTCCACCGATATGAAGATTTGACCTAATCTCGCCTTTTTTAGCGATTCTAGTAATGCCACCAACAAATTCACCATCTATTAAAATTAACCTCTTATCGCCATCCTTTATCTCTTCTAAAAATTTTTGTGCAATTAGTGGATTTTGATAATTTTTAAGCATTAATTCTACAATCGCCATGAGATTTGGGCTAGCTTCATCAATCAATACAACCCCTTCTCCACCACAAGCGTAAAGAGGTTTAATAATAATTTTTTTATATTCTATGTGAAATTTTTTTATAGCTGAAAAATCTGCAGATATTAAGGTAGGAGGAGTTAGATTTTCAAATTCAGTAACAAAAATTTTCTCAGGACAGTTGCGAATTTCTTGAGGATTATTTAAAATTAAAACTTTATGTTGTAGTTTTTCTAAAAGATAGGTGGTAGTTAGATAATCCATGTTATAAGGCGGATCTTGACGAATTAAGATTACATCAAAATCATTAAGATTTTTCTCGCTTTGTTCGATAATTTGACAGTAATTTTTTGAATTAACTTCTAGCTTTACTTTTGAAATTTTAGCTTTTAACTGTTGATTTTGGGATTGATATTGCAAATCTGCGGGGGTGTAATAAAAAATTTCGTGACCATTATTTTGACCTGCAAGCATTATTTTATAGGTTGAATCACTTACGACATTAATCGAAAAAATATCGTCCATTTGTATTAAAATTTTCATTTTTTTTTAGATTAATTAAATATTTTTTTCAACAATCTTATAGTTTATAAAAAATGCAATCAAATTCACAAAAAACTTTTCCACAATTTGACCTAGGCGATGTAATCCTTCGTGAAAAAAAAGAAAGCGATGCTGAAGATTTTTTTCATCATTATTTGGATCCTAAAGTAAATCAATTTATTTTATGTGAAATGCCTGTTGATGTTGAGCAAGCTCGTAAAGATATAGCTTATTGGCGTAGTTTGTATTATCACGGTTCAGGAATTTATTTTGCAATTACAGATAAGGATACTGATAAAATGATTGGAGCTATTGGCTTGAGCGGATTTAATTCATATCAAAAACGCATCGAAATTAGTTATGATTTATCGCCACATTATTGGCGAAGAGGAATAGTTTATCGTGCGGTTGGTTGTTTGGTAAAATATGCTTTCGATCATTATGGCGTTAATAGAATTGAAGCATCAGTTGCAACTGCAAATACTCCTTCAAAAAATTTATTGATTAAAGCAGGATTTTCTCTCGAGGGAATTTTACGGCAACATCGATTTCATAAAGGTTACTTTTGTGATGTTTATTTCTTGAGTATATTGCGCGATGACTATAATCATATGCTATATAAGCGTCATGAATCACTTTATAAAAGACTAGCATAAATTAGTATCCAAGCTTCTATTGAGAAAAATTATTTGACTTTTGTTTTAGTTGCGATTTAATTCGGCAATATAAATTTTTAAATGACCATATTTGGATTTTTTAGATAAGCTTTATTGTTTAAAATTTATCAAATAGTCTACTGCATTGCAGTATTGATATTAGTTGTTTCTTGGTGTTATTTTGTATTTTAAGAAAATTTTTACCAAGTTTAATTTATGATAATTTTTTAATTAACTCATAGATTATTTAATTTAAGCCTTTAGTATCAAGGTTAAGTACAGTTTAAGATTAAATAAATTCTTTAATCATTTAATAACTGTACATTTTTTTTATTATCAACTATTGATTTAAGTTGATAATTAACTACTCTAACTCATTTATGTTAGAGTTAACTGTAAACAATAATTCGTGAACATATGACAAAAACATACGTTGCTAAACCAAGCGAAATAGAAAAAAAATGGTGGATTATTGACGCTCAAGATCTAATCGTCGGTCGTCTAGCTTCAATAGTTGCCAATATTTTGCGCGGAAAGCATAAAACAACCTTTACTCCCAATATTGATTGCGGAGATCATGTGGTAATTATAAATGCAGACAAAGTAAAATTTAGTGGAAAAAAATATGCTGAAAAACTTTATTACTGGCATACTGGCTATCCCGGTGGAATTAAAGATCGCTCTGCTCGTCAAATAATGGAAGGAAAGCATCCCGAAAGAATTCTTGAATACGCAGTTTCAAGAATGATCTCAAGAGGTCCACTCCAAAGAGATATGATGGTTAAGCTGCACATTTACAAAGGTAATGAACATAAACATCAAGGGCAAAATCCACAAATTTTGGATGTAGCTAAAATGAATCGTAAAAATATAAAAACTAATTAAAATTTTTCAACATGTCTGTAGTAATAAAAGAAAAAATTATCGAAGTTAAAGAAACTAGTAAAACCGAAGAGAAGCCTAAGCTTGATAAGCAGGGTCGTGCCTATGCTACTGGTAAAAGAAAAAATGCCATTGCCAAGGTTTGGATAAAAAAAGGAAATGGTAAAATCTCAATCAATGATCGTGAAGCGCTTACATATTTTGGTCGCGAAATTCTTTTTAATATTGCCAAAGCACCGTTTCATGCAACTAAAAATGAACAAAAATTTGATGTAGTTGCACAAATTGTTGGTGGTGGAAAAAGTGGTCAAGCTGGCGCATTAGCTCATGGAATTAGCAAAGCCCTAGTTGCTTTTGACTACAATACTCATTTTACTCTTCGTTCAACAGGATTTCTTACTCGTGATTCAAGAGTTGTAGAACGTAAAAAATATGGCTACAAAAAAGCACGTAAAGGCAAAACATATCGTAAACGTTAATTCTGTTTTTAAAATTTTTATTAATATTATTCTAATTAAGTTCTCCTGAGAATTCTTTTAAAGTAAATATTTTAAGAAATCTTGAATATAAAAAGCTAATAAAATTTTCCAATATAAAATAGAATTGAAAACGGTAAAATAACTTTCGCTAAATCATTTTCTGTCAAGTTAGATTAAATTTTATGGATAAATCTCAGCCAAAAATAATTATTGCTTGCGATCACGCAGGATTTGATCTTAAAGAATATTTAAAATCCCAATTGCTTGCCTCGGGTTATGATGTTGATGATTGCGGATGTAAAAGTGCAGATGTCTCTGTAGATTACCCTGATTATGCAAATATTGCCTGTAAAAAAATTAATCCTCAATTATCACAAATATTTTTAGAAGAATTGGCAATATTAATTTGCGGAAGTGGTATTGGAATTTCAATTTCAGCCAATAGGCATAAAAATATTCGTGCAGCACTTTGTAATAATATAAAATTGGCAAAATTGGCGCGGGCCCATAATAATGCAAATGTCCTTTGCCTAGGATCGAGATTCATTAAGGAAAAAAAAGCTTTGGCAATAATAAAGATTTTTCTAAAAACAAAATTTGAAGGTGGACGTCATGAAGCAAGAGTTAACAAGCTTTCATAGTAAATTGATTAGAAGTTTCGGAAGAATTAATGGCCGAAAATTATCATTACAAAAACAATCTCTTCTTGCAAATTTTTTACCTAAAATTAAATTAGATACCGATATAATTAATCAAGCTAGCGCTAAATCAAAAGATCAATTTAATATTTTAGAAATAGGATTTGGATTTGGAGATTTTTTATTTAATTTAGCAAAAAAAAATACCTCAAAAAATATTTATGGATTTGAACCTCATATTAACGGAATTGTTAATTTACTAGGACTAATAACCAAAGAAAATTTAAATAATATCAAGATTTCAAATGCTGATATTCGTAAAGAAATTATAAATTTTGCCGATAATTTCTTTGATGAGATTTATATTTTATTTCCTGATCCATGGCCTAAATCAAAACATTATAAGAGGCGATTAATAACAACAAATTTTCTTGATAATATTTTGGCAAATAAATTAAAAAAATCTGCAAAAATAATTATCTCAACTGATCACGATGCCTATAAAACATGGATTCTAGCTAATATTTTAGATTGTAAAAAATTGCAATGGAGTGCTCAAAGTAAAGCTGACTGGCAAAATTTTCCAGATGAATGGATTGCCACTAAATACCAAAAGAAAGCAATTGCAGAAGGGCGAATACCTGTAATATTTAAACTTGTGAAAAGCTAGTGAAAAATAACTAAATATAATAAACTAATTATAAAATAATGATAATTGAAAATTTACCAAAAATTCGTGGTATATACCGTCCCAACGCTAAATTACCATGTTGGTTCGATGTTGGTGGAAATGCTGAATTGTTATATCGTCCAAAGGATTTAAAAGATTTGCAATTTTTTTTAGAAAATATTAATAGTAATATTAAGATAACCATTTTGGGTGCAGGATCAAATGTCATAATTAGCGACGAGGGAATAAAGGGTGTGTTAATAAGGATGGGAGGTGAATTTGCAAAAATTGAAATTGTCGAACAAGATTGTAAATTTTTCATTCGCGCTGGGTCTTCAGCGTCATGCTTAAATGTTGCAAATTTTGCAAAAAATCATGGATTTTCAAGGCTTGAATTTTTAAGTGGTATTCCAGGATCAATTGGTGGAGCAATCGCAATGAATGCTGGATGTTACGATGGTGAAATTTCAAAAATTCTTCATAGTGTTATAGCGCTAAATTATCAAGGTCAAAAATATATATTTAATAATTCACAATTTAATTTTTCTTATCGCAATAATGATTTGGCAAAAGATTATATTTTTGTAGAAGGATTACTTGCTGTAGAAAAATCGAGTTTTTTAGAGGTAGAAAAGAAAATGCAAGAAATGCAAATTCAGCGTGAAAATTCACAACCAATTCGCGCCAAAACTTCGGGAAGTACATTCAAAAATCCCCAAGGTAAAAAAGCTTGGGAGCTTATTGATGAGATTGGTTTTAGAGGAAGGCAAAAAGGCGGGGCGCAATTTTCACAAAAGCATTGTAATTTTTTAATTAATACTGGTAACGCTTCGGCCAAAGATTTAATAGATCTTGCCAGTGAAGCAAAATTAGAAATTTTTAAAAAATTTAGTATCAATTTGGAATGGGAAATAAAAATTTTAAAATAATCAATACCTCAATATTGAATTCTTATTTTTAAAACTAAATATCATAAAGATTATTGAAATACTAATTTAAATTTATTAAAAAGTTGTGTAAAATAAATTATACATACAAAAAAAATTGTTGAAATTTAAATTAACTTTAAGAATCTAGTTATTAATTTTTGATAAAAAAAGTAGATTATAAAATTTATTTAAATTAAATTTTAATATCATTTAAATAAATTCGTTAGAATTTGATAGTCTGTGATAAAAATAAAATGCTTTCTTTTTATTTGATTATAATTTTTGATACAAAATTACAAATTTATTTTTAACAAACCTAATATTAATCTTTAACTTAAATGAGGCAACAAATTATGAAACTCAACAACTCAACAAAACAAATAAAAAGCCTGCTAATATTTGGAATTTTCGCGGTTGCCGCTCTTACTAATTTTGAAGCATTAGCTCAAGGTACAGGAACTTATGCTGATGTATCTGCAAATATCACATCAAACTCTCTAACCACAGCAATGTGCAATATAATGAGGATTACAACTGGAAATGCAGGTAAGGCATTTGCCGCATTTGCGATTGTTTCTGTTGGTATCGGTTTCTTTACTGGTAAAGTTTCTTGGGGTTTGATGGTCGGTGTTGCAGCAGGTATTGCTGCAATGTTTGGAGCACCTCAAATCGTTGCTGCAATTTCAGGATCTAGTGCAGTTACCTGCAGTTAATTGCACTTAATTGCAATTAATAACTATCGAAATTAACAGTTTTTTTTACAATATTTATATTCTCTTAATTCCTTATAAAGGACTACTAATTGACAATAAGGAATTCCATCACTGCTCTTAATCTAACATCCACTAGCAATCCTTGCTACTGCGATATTTAGCATAATAGAATTTAGGTGGAAAAGTCAGCCTTTCTTATCATTTTACTTTTTATAATTTGTAATTATTGCTATAAGTTTTACCTGTAGCTTTTTAATTAAAGGTTTATGATAGCGCTCGATTCACTTTGTTTGAAGTTAATTAAAGACTATCAGGCATCAAATTAATCAGAATTGCCATTATTGCCATTATTGATTTTGATGTAAAAATTCATAACCCCCCCTAATGTTAAAATTATTCTAAATAATTCTTTACATGTTAAGTTAAGAAGTTAAAATTCAGGAAAAATTTTAGCCGAAATATGGAATAAATTCATTATAGAATTTTTTAAACTAAAACTTAGGAAAGGCTTAAAAAACTTGATAAATAGCAAGTAAGTTAATCGCAAATCTAAACAAATTAAGATTTAGTTTAATTGCTGCTATTGCAAGTGTTTATCCAAATTATTCCAAATAGGCCTAAAAGCTACAGCTTGTTAATAAATGTTAGCTTTTGTTGATTATCCTTAAATTATTTATTTATGACTAGAAAATGTGATTTACTAAATGTTAGACCGATGAGTGGAAATAAAGTTTCACACTCTAATCGTAAGTCTAAAAGAAGATTTCTTCCAAATCTTTGCGAATTATCATTTAGAAGCGACACTCTAGGTGTCGATGTTAATCTTCGCGTTAGCGCATCAACCCTTAGAACGGTTAATAAGTTTGGAAATATCGATAATTTTTTGGTGAATTATCGCTTTAATAAAATGTCTGATTTGGCTAAAAAATTAAGAACTAAAATTAAAAAGAAGTTAATAAGTCAAAATAAACTACAAGAAATTGAAATTAACAATAGCAAAAAAGCTAAAAAAGCCAATAAAGCATAGATTAAATTTTTTATAAAAATATTCATTTGAAAATTTTACTGTTAAAAATTCTTGAAAATTAAAAATTTTAACAAATCTTCTAAATGCCCAAAAGAGTTAGCGCTTTAAGACAAAATCAATTACCAATAATTGAAATAAATAGATGCTACCCTTTTGAATCCTTCGATCATGAGTCTCCTTTAAACAATCTATCGCTTGAAAATAAGTTTGGCATTAAATTAAATAATTTGAATTCTTTTGACTTGGAAAGGTTTTTTGATGATTTGCTGAAAAGTGATAATTGTCTAATTAATTTAAATGTCCTGATGATTGATAGCGATTTAAATAATATAACGCTAGAAAGACTATCTCAAATATTGCCAAGCTTACCGTGGCTTCGACAGCTTGATCTTATCTCGCTTCGAACTGATGAACTATTTTCAAAATTTATTAGGTTTCTATCTCAACAATCATTTCAAAAAAAAATAAACATTATTCATAATTCAAAGAATAAAAACATTAATAATGACGATCAGCTAAGCATAATTTGTGCAGATAATCTAGATTTTCATTCATTGGATTATTATAAATTTATTTATAAACAATTATCGCATAATCCGATATCAATAAGAAGCGAAAAAATTAATAAAAATTTAGGAAATTTACCGCTTTTGTACATGAATTTTAGTGGAAATAATTTTAATAAAAATATAGCAAACAATCAAGTAAATCAAGGGTTAAGAAGCATACCAATCTTACAAAATCCATTTGTAAAAAGCGCTGCAAATTTTGAAAATAACAAATCGATTTCAAGTGATTTAGAAAAAAATATTTCAAAAGTTCGTTCAAATAATCATCTTGAATTTTTTGCTAAAAAATGCGCTACGGAATTTGCAGAAAACATTCCTCTAGAGCGCATTAAGTTATTAAATAATATTCAAATTAAACATTTCTCAAATTAACCAATATTTGTCATTTAAATTCTTGTAAATCTGCTTGCAAAAATTATGGAAAAAAATAAACTTAAAATCATCAAATTTAAATATGTCAATTGCAATGAATCGAGTAAGTTTTTAAGGACCATAGTCTTTCTAGATATTTACTTAATTTTTTTAAAAAGGGTTTTCCTTTAAATCCAAAGCTAAAATTGCATTACTAAAAAATATTAAGAACAATAAATAATAATTAAAATAATTAGAAATATGACAAAACAACAAAATAACTTTGATCATGATGTGGTATATATTGGTGGAGGTCCAGGTGGTTATGTTGGATCAATTCGTTCTGCACAACTTGGTTTTAGAGTTGCTTGCGTTGAACTAAGAAAAAATCTTGGCGGTACTTGCTTAAATGTTGGCTGTATCCCTTCCAAATCATTATTAGAAATTTCTCATAAATTTCATGATGCCAATCATAATTTTGAAAAATTTGGTATCATTGTTTCTAAGCCAGAAATTGATGTTAAAAAATTCGTAGAAAACAAAAACGAAATAGTCGCTGGATTGGCTTCAGGCATTGCTGGTTTATTTAAGAAAAATAAAATTACTCATTTATTGGGTTTTGGAAAATTTATTGATAAAAATACCTTAGAGGTCACTGCTGAAGATGGAGTAAAGCAAAAAATTTCTGCTAATAAATTTGTAATTGCAACTGGTTCTAAAGTAGCTAATTTGGCCAATGTAGAAATTGACGAAAAAATTATCATCTCTTCAACTGGGGCACTTGATTTAACTAAAGTTCCGCAGAAAATGATTGTTATTGGCGCTGGAGTTATAGGGCTTGAGCTTGGATCGGTCTGGTCAAGACTTGGTGCTGATGTTGAGGTAATTGAATATCTTGATAAAATCACCCCTACAATGGACAATGAAGTTTCAAAAAATTTTCAACGCATTCTTGAAAAGCAAGGTATTAAATTCCGACTTTCAAGCAAAGTTTTAAGCGTTAAAAAAGATAAAAAAGGTGCGCTTGTCGAAGTAGAGGCTTTAAAGGATAATTCAAAAGAAATTCTTTCAGCTGACATAGTTTTGGTTGCTATTGGACGCGTTCCCAATACTCAAAATCTTGGTCTAGAAAATGTTGGTATTAAAACAAATGCACGGGGATTTATCGAAAATAATCATTTAAAAACCAATGTTGAAAATATTTACGTGATTGGCGATGTGACCACTGGTCCAATGCTTGCGCATAAAGCTGAAGATGAGGGCATGGCCGTTGCAGAGATAATCGCTAATCAAGCAGGACATGTTAATTACGAAGCAATTCCCAATGTAATTTATACCTTTCCAGAAGTTGCTAGCGTTGGCAAAACAGAAGAAGAATTGAAGGCTCAAAATATTGCATATAAAGTTGGTAAATTTATGATGATGGCAAATTCTCGTGCGCGTGCAACTTTTGATGAGCAAGGATTTGTGAAGATTTTATCCTGCGCTAAAAGCGATAAAGTTTTGGGTGCTCATATAATCTCACGCGAAGCTGGCAATATGATTCATGAAGTTGTGATGGTTATGGAATTTGGCGGGAGCGCAGAGGATATTGCGCGGACCTGTCATGCTCATCCAACCTACAATGAAGCTATTAAAGAAGCAGCGCTTGCAGTGGATAAAAGATCTATTCATTCATAGAAATCGATTATTTGCAAATTACATAATTGGATTTTTGTAAAATTGAATTTTGTACGCGCTTGATTTTACTTGCTAAACAGCAATATTTTGTTTAATTGTTAAATTCCTGAAAATTAGATAATTTCTTTATTTCTTTTTAGAACATTTTTTTTTAATTTAATTTTTAACGCATAATTAATTTGATCATGCCAATTTTAAGAATTTGAATTAACTCAATAGCAGTAAATTCAATTCTATAAAAATGTCAAAAAATTTTACCGGAATATCTTCAGTTAGAAAATTCGTTGATTTTAGCCAAGGAAATGATTTCAAATCTGAAATTTTCCAAGATGTAGATTTTAAAAATTCTGGCAATTATCAACATTCACAAACGAATCCGCATCAATATTTTCTAGCGTCAAGCAAAGAAAAAAAACCCGTAAAAATTGAAGATTTTGCGCAAAATAATAACCATAATAATCCAAATCAAATAAATTCAATTCTTCAAGAAATTAATGACTCAACTTTATTTTTTTTGCCAAAAACATCAGCTCATTATGCTGTAACAAATTTGCAAGAATTACAAGAAATTGATGAGGTGAATCGAAAATTACTGGCAATTGATGATGAGGTAGCAAAAGAAAATAAATCACCAAATTTAAATCAAGCTTCTCAAGCTATAGAAGCTAATTTAGATAAATCTATTAAAAAAATCAAGATTTTGCAAATCCCCAAACTATTGTAAAAATCTTTAATCATAAAAAATGCGCTGAAAGTTTAGTAAGAAAATCCAGAATTTTAATGAAGTGAAAAGATAATTATAAAATTTTGTTAAAAAAACAATTTTCTTTGCCAGTATGACAGGCATTACCAACTTGCTCAACGCCTAACAGCAAACAATCAAAATCACAATCAGCGGTTATCTCAATAATTTTTTGAAAATTCCCTGAGGTTTCTCCTTTGCACCATATCTCATTTCTTGATCTTGAAAAATAAGTAGCATAACCTGATTCGATAGTTTTATTAATACTTTCTAAATTCATCCAAGCTAACATTAAAACCTTTTTAGTTTTATAATCTTGAGCAATTGCCGTTATTAAACCTTGATCATTAAATTTTAATTTCACTAAAATTTGTTTAATTTTTTGTTGATTAAAATCATTATGGTTAATTATTTTATTATTCATAGAATTATATTTATTGAATTTGATGCTTAGAAAAGCATATTGTTAGTTTTATAATTTTAAATAATTTTTTTATGATTATCTGTGTTAGGAAAATTGAATTTGATTCTGCTCACCGCTTGATCAATCACGAAAGTAAATGCCGAATGCTTCATGGTCATCGTTACGCTGTAGAAGCAAGTTTTTGCGCAAAACAATTAGATGATGTTGGACGAGTTATTGATTTCGGAGTTATTCGAGAAGTTTTGGGCTCTTGGATTGACGAGCATTTTGATCATAATACAATTTTGTCAATTTCCGATAAAAAATTAGGCGAAGAAATAAGTAAAAATACCCAACAAAAAATTTATTACTTACCAAATAACCCTACAGCTGAGAACATTGCCAAACATTTACTCGATGATATTTGTCCACAAATTTTTATTAATTATGATATAGAATGCGTAGCAATAAAGCTCTATGAAACTCCAAATTGCTTTGTTTATGTTAACAAGAAATAGCGATCAATTTAATTATCGAATTTACTACGAAGATACTGATGCAGGAGGTGTAGTTTATTACGCAAATTATTTAAAATTTTTTGAAAGAGCGCGTACTGATTTTTTGCGCAACATCGGCATTTCTCAAGCTATTTTAGCTCAAATAGAAAATATAATTTTTGTTGTTAAGAGATGCACGATAGAATATCATCATCCCGCAAGGTTAGATGATGAAATTAACGTCAGCGTTAAAATCAAAGAAATTCACAAAGTTTCATTGACAATGACACAGGAAATAACAAAATCTGCGCAACTAATTGCGCAGTTGGAAGTTCAGATTGTTTGTTTAAATCAACAAAACTTTAAACCAACTAGACTTCCACAAAAGTTAATAGATTTAATTCATGTTTGATAGTTTTTCACAAAAAATAACAAAAATATTTGACCAAATTTCTGGCAAAAAATTTATCTCTCAAGATGATCTTGAGTTAGCATTGCGTCAAATTCGTTTAGCGTTGCTAGAAGCAGATGTAGCTTTGGTTGTTGCTAAGGATTTCATTGAAAAAGTTAGGCAAAAAGCATTAGGTCAAGAAGTTATAAAAAGCGTTTCGGCCGGAGAAATGATTGTAAAAATTGTTTATGATGAGTTAGTAGAGCTTCTCGGCAGTGATGATGCGGAAATTAATTTTAAAAGCAATCCGCCAATTATTATTTTGATGGTTGGATTGCAGGGAGCTGGAAAAACAACCTCTTCAGCCAAATTGGCAATGCGTTTAAAAACCAAGCAACATAAAAAAATATTACTAGCCTCTCTTGATACCTATCGACCAGCTGCTTCAGACCAATTAAAAATCTTAGCGCAAAAAATAAATATTGAATGTGCAGATTTTAATCCTCAAAAAACCCCTGTGCAATTAGCCATAGAAGCCAAAAAGAAAGCCCAAGAAGGTGGTTATGAAGTTTTGATTCTTGATAGTGCAGGGCGCATTTCTATCAATGAAGAAATGATGCAAGAACTGGTAGCAATTGATAAAGCGGTAAATGCGCAAGAGATTCTTTTGGTTGTCGATGCAATGATTGGGCAAGATGCGGTTAATGTTGCAAAAAATTTTCAACAAAAATTAAATTTAACGGGAACCATTCTTACCAGAATCGATGGCGATGCGCGAGGTGGATGTGCGCTGACCATGAAATCAGTTACTAATTGCCCAATTAAGTATGTTGGTATTGGTGAAAAAATTAGTGATTTTGAAGAATTTCACCCCAAACGAATTGCCTCGCAAATTATTGGCATGGGCGATGTGGTAAGTTTAGTTGAAAAGGCGCAAGAAATTTTTGATGCCAATGAATTGGAAAAAGATGCTAAAAAAATGCGTGATGGTAAAATTGATTTTAACATGATTCTTTCGCAGATTCGTAACATGAAAAAAATTGGTGGCTTAAGTGGAATTATGAAATTTATTCCAGGGGCATCAAAGATTAAAGAGCATCTCGGTCAAATGAATGGCATGGAAAAAGATTTGCTTAAGCAAGAGGCGATTATTTTATCAATGACTAAAAAAGAGCGAGCTAATCCAGATCTTCTTAGCTCCTCTCGAAAGCACAGGATTGCGAATGGCTCAGGGACTAATATTCAAGAAGTTAATCGTCTAATGAAAAAATATAAACAATTGCGAAAAATGATGGATAAATTTGGCAAAATTGATCCTAAAAAAATGCAAGAAATGATGGATGGTTCGCCTATGTCGAGCTTAAATAATCAACAAAAACTTTTTTAAAAAATGGCCTCATTGCGAGAAACTAAAATTATGCAGTTCAGCGCTAAGCAAATTTATGACTTGGTAATTGATATTGAAAAATATAGCGAATTTCTGCCTTGGTGTAAAAAATCACAGATAATTCAGCGCATAAATTACAATAATCTCCAAGCGGAATTGCTAATTAATTTTAAAAATTTTTTTGAAAAATATACTTCTGATGTCCATTTTGGAATCCTAGAAAACGGTGATTATTTCGTTGATGTCATAGCTATTAAGGGACCATTCAAAAGTTTGGTCAATAAATGGCGATTAACTGAAATCAACGAAAAGGAATGCTTAGTTGATTTTTATTTAGAATTTGAATTTAACTCTAAAATGCTAAGCGCCATGCTTTCGACAATTTTTGCTAGCGCTACACAAAAAATGATCTTTGCTTTCGAACAGCGTGCAAAGGAGCTTTACGTTAAGTGTTAATTTTAAAAATTTTCATTATTTAAAAAATTTTTAATTGACTTGCAATTTGAAAATTCTTAAAACTATAGCCCTTAAATTTAATGAATCTAAAAAGTTTATCAAAAGCTTTATTTTTTGTGATTAATATTTTAAAATTAATCACAAAATTACCTAAAATTAATGGGGCGTAGCCAAGTGGTAAGGCAGCGGTTTTTGATACCGCCATCGTAGGTTCGAATCCTGCCGCCCCAACCAAAAATCAAAAAGAATTTATGTCAAACCTTCAAGAGATAATGGATTTAAGCGACAAGATCACAAAAAATTCTGATCAACTTGTTGCTAAAATTATGGAATTAAGCTATCAAAGTGCATATAGCGGAGGAGTAAGTCCACTGGTTTTTGCACTTACAGTTTTTATTTTATCTTGTTTTGTTGGTTATTTTGTTGTTTGGCGAGTTACGCCAGCCCTTCATACACCTCTAATGGCAGTTACTAACGCTATATCGGGCGTGGTAATTGTTGGGGCGATTATAGCCTTAGGCAGTGCAAAAGAATTTTCATTAATTTCATTTTTAAGTTTTATAGCAATTGTAATTGCCTCGATAAATATTTTCGGCGGATTTCTTGTAACTTGGCGAATGCTTCAAATGTTTAAAAAATAATTTAAATATCATGCAAAATCACAAAGCATCTGAAAATAAAAAATTACTTAGTAATTTTTTTTCGTTCTTCTGGTTTAAATTTCTTATTTTATTTGCAAGTGGCAATTGTTTTTTAAGAATATATTTTTTGATTATTGAGCGACAAAGCCTTGATTTCTCAGCCTTTGATCTATTTAAGGTTTTTGCAATTGGTTTATTTTTTGATATTCTTACCCTTGGTTATTTGGTTTTCTTGCCCTTATTTTATCACTTAATTTGCAAAAAATCTTTTTTTGAAAATAAAAAGCATCAGATTTTTATAAGGGCTTGCTATCTAATATTTCTAAGTATCATAACTTTTTCTTTTTTTTCGGAAATCATTTTTTTTGATGAATTTCAAGCGCGATTTAATTTTATCGCCATTGATTATTTGATTTATACGCAAGAGGTTATTGGTAATATTTTTGAATCTTATCCGATGTATGCAATCCTTAGCGCAATCGCATTAATTGCGATAATTATTTATTATTTTTCTTGGCAAAGTTTTTTCAAAATTACTCAGCAAAATTTTGCAAAAAGATTAAAAATTTTTACCACTTATGCCATATTGATGATTTTAGCTTTTATTTCAATTGATAGCAATAAAGTTGATAAATTTTTTGGCAATAATTATTTCAAAGAAATTGCCTGGAATGGCATTTATCAGCTATTCTCAGCTTATCGCAATAATGAAATTGATTATGAAAAATTTTATAAAACAATCGATCAAGATCAGGCAATTAAAGAGCTTCAAAGTTTAATTTCCTCACAAGAAACAAATTCTAAATTTCTCAATAATAATTCATTAGATAGGTTAATAACTGGTAAAAAAAATATTAATGAACAGCATTACAACATTATTGTTGTAGCTATGGAAAGCATGAGCGCTGATTTTATGAATAGTTTTGGTTCCAACCAAAATCTTACCTCAAATTTAGATTCGCTTGCCAAGCAAGGATTATTTTTTACTAATCTCAAAGCTACAGGAACAAGAACTGTTCGCGGATTGGAAGCCATAACATTGTCAATTCCACCAACTCCAGGAAATTCAATATTGCGTAGGCCAAATAATGAAAATTTATTTACCATAGCTTCTCCATTAATCGAAAGAGGTTATGAGGCAAAATTTATTTACGGTGGCGATGGCTATTTTGACAATATGAATTATTTTTATGAAAATAATGGTTTTAAAATAGTTGATCGTCCAAAATTTAGCAAAGATGAAATTTCCTTTAATAATGCTTGGGGAGTCGCTGATGAGGATTTATTCGATAAAACTATAAAAGAAGCCGATCAATCATTTGAGAATGGCAAAAAATTTATCAGCTTGGTAATGACCACTTCAAATCATCGTCCTTTTTCTTATCCCGATGGTAAAATTGATATTTCCTCTAAAACTAATCGCGATGGAGCTGTTAAATATGCAGACTACGCCATTGGTCAATTAATTAAAAAAGCTCAAAAGAAAAAATGGTTCGACCAAACTATTTTTTTATTTATAGCAGATCATTGCGCTGGATCAGCTGGCAATATCGAAGTTCCAATCTGGCGTTATCAGATTCCAGCAATTTTTTACGCGCCTAAAATTATAAGACCAAGAATTTACTCGCAAAATGCCAGCCAAATCGATATTGCTCCAACGCTTCTTGGCTTGATGAACTTGTCATATAACTCAAAATTTTTTGGCATTGACGTATTAACCAACGAGTCCAAAAAAAATAATTTTGCACGATCATTTATTGGCACTTACTCAGATTTAGGCTATCTCGAAGGCGATAATCTTTATTTGTTGAAATTAAAAAAAGAGCAAAAATTCTTTAAAGTTGAATTCAAAAAATTTGGTTACGATGGAAGTGTTGAAAAAGAAACTGAAGAATATGATGAGGCGATGCTTAAGCGTCAAATTCAATATTATCAAGTAGCAACCTATCTTTTTAAAAATGATAAACTCAAAAATTTTAAGCAAAAACAATCTCAGTAATTTTTTATTACTTATCAATATGGTCTTGATTATATTGAGTTTGTGGTTCTTTCAGATTAGTGATGTCGATTTACAAATACAAAATTATTTTTTTGATTTCTCTACAAAAAGCTGGTGGATTGATCGCAGTGAGCCAGTAAAAAAATTTATTTTTTATCAATTTCCAAAAATAATATTTGCAATTTTAATCTTGATTATCTTGCCTCTATGCATTTTTTCTTTTATTAACCAAAAAAATAAATTAGCTAATAAAAAATATGATTTTTTGTTGATTATTATTGGCTTATGCTTGATTCCATTAATTGCTGGTAATGTCAAAAAATTTACCAATATTTATTGTCCAAATCAGCTTGAAATATATGGGGGTAATAAGCCTTATGTAAAGATCTTTGATGATTATCCAATTGACTTTAAGCAAGAAAAGAAAGGGCAATGCTTTCCAGCTGGGCATGCAATTACAGGATTTTCTTTATATATTTTTTGCTTCATATTATATAAAAAATCACAACAAATTATTGTTTTTTTAGGAGTAACAATCTTGGGTTGGATATTAGGATTTTATCAAATTTTAAAAGGAGCACATTTTATCAGCGATACCTTGATAGCAATGCTTCTTTGCTTATTTCTGGCGCAAGTAATTACCAAAATTTATCGTCAAAAAATTATCAATATCAAAAAATTATTAATAAAAAATTTGGTTTGACAAGGTAATTTTTAACAAGAAATTTTTATTTAAAATCAATAAAACACTTGATACTCTACTTTTTTTGGTTTTAATTAGGCTTTAATAATTTTAAAAATGTTTATAGCATAGTTGAAATAGATAAAATTTTTTTAGTATTAATAATTATTAATTTTTTTATAGATTTATGAGTAAAGTCAGTAATAGCAATCAAGAGTTAGAAATTTCTACAAAAAAACTTACTTTACAACCTCTTCCTGCTTCTCAAAAAATTTACGTTGAAAGTGATAGATATAGCGATGTAAGAGTTGCAATGCGTCAAGTTAGTTTATCGGAACCATCGGAATTGAAAAATTTTCCACTTTATGATACTTCAGGAATATATGGCGATCAGGATTATCTTGATAAAATTGACTTAACAAAAGGCCTTCCGAAGCCAAGATCTAATTGGATTAGAGAAAGGGGAGATGTTGAGGAGTATCATGGAAGAGAAATTAAAAAAGAAGATAATAGCGAACAAAAATATCGCAAAAAAATAGTTCCAGAATTTACTAATTTATCTGGAAACGTGTTGCGTGCAAAGCCAGATAAATGTCCAACTCAGCTAGCATATGCAAGAGCTGGAATTATTACTAAAGAAATGGAATATGTGGCGATTCGCGAAAATATGAATCGTCAAAAATTAATTCGTGATCAAAATTATCGTGGTGAAAATTTTAACGCTTCAATTCCCCAAATTATAACTGCTGAATTTGTTCGTGATGAAATTGCTCGCGGAAGAGCAATTATTCCAGCCAATATCAATCATCCCGAATCTGAGCCAATGATTATTGGACGAAATTTTTTAGTTAAAATTAATGCCAATATCGGCAATTCGGCAATTTTTTCATCAGTCGAAGAAGAGGTTGAAAAAATGATTTGGGCAACGCGTTTTGGTGCCGATAATTTAATGGATTTATCAACTGGTCAAAATATTCATAATATTCGCGAATGGATAATTCGTAACTGTCCTGTGCCAGTTGGAACCGTGCCGATTTACCAAGCTTTAGAAAAAGTTGGAGGTGTTGCTGAAGATTTAACTTGGGAAATTTATCGCGATACTTTAATTGAGCAATGTGAACAGGGAGTTGATTATTTCACAATTCATGCGGGAGTTTTGCTTTCTTATATTCCACTTACTGCTAAAAGGGTTACGGGAATTGTTTCGCGCGGTGGATCAATTATGGCGAAATGGTGCTTAGCAAATCACAGAGAAAATTTTTTATACACCAATTTTGAAGAAATTTGTAAAATTTTAAAGCAATATGATGTAAGCTTTTCGCTTGGTGATGGTCTGCGCCCTGGATCAATTGCTGACGCTAATGACGAAGCGCAATTTGCGGAATTAAAAACCTTGGGTGAGCTTACTAAAATTGCTTGGCAACATGATTGTCAGGTTATGATTGAAGGACCAGGTCACGTGCCAATGCATATGATTAAAGAAAATATGGATAAACAGCTCAAGCTTTGCCATGAGGCACCGTTTTACACACTTGGACCACTCACTACTGACATTGCTCCTGGTTATGATCACATCACTTCAGGAATTGGCGCAAGTATGATTGGATGGTTTGGCACCGCAATGCTTTGTTACGTAACCCCTAAAGAACATCTTGGATTGCCAAATAAAGATGATGTTAGAGCTGGAGTTATAACATATAAAATTGCTGCACATGTCGCAGACCTTGCCAAGGGCAATCAACTTGCAAAATTACACGATGATGAATTATCAAAGGCGCGTTTCGAATTTCGTTGGCAAGATCAGTTTAATTTGAGTTTGGATCCTGAAATGGCTAAATCTTATCACGATGAAACTCTTCCCAAAGAGAGTGCAAAACTTGCGCATTTTTGTTCGATGTGTGGACCAAAATTTTGTTCGATGAAAATTTCCCAAGAGGTTCGCGATTATGCGAAAAATCAACAAGATAATATTGATGATAAAAACTCTGATAAAAATATCGATAAAAGCAATGAAATCAATATTTCAGCTAATGAAATTGTTAAGCAAGGTATGGATGAAATGAGTGAGAAATTTCGCGAAATGGGATCGCAAGTTTATGTTAATAAAGTTTAGTGAATTATGGCATTGAGCTATAATTTAGAAGGCTAAACTCGATTAATAAATCTCATAATTTCAATTAATGAAATCCTCTTATTTTGGATTTATTGAAAATAAATTATTAAATTCCAACTAGTTGATTTGCATTTTAGTTTAATTTAAGTTAAAAATATTTTTTTAACTTAAATTAAACTAAAATCACTATTAACAATGATTGAAAATCTCTTACCAGAATATTTATTTAAAAAGAAATCATCGGCTTCGAATCATATCCCTCAAGGTGCACCATTCTCTTCAAGTGAAGCAATTAAAAATGGTCAAGGATTTCAACCGCTATTTTCACCTAGTGAGCAATTGCAAAAAAAACAAATTTATTTAAATTATCAATCCATTTTTCGACTATGGGATAAAAATGAAAGAGCATTGATAATTGCTAAATTAAAAGAGGAGGGATTTGATATTTTTTTTATTTTCGAAAAAAATAAAAGATCAGTTCGAGTAGAAATTAATCAGGATTTAGAAGTTGAAATTAATAATACAAAAAAAAGTATTTTTTTACTTGATGATCGGGATTTAGAAAAATTATCACAGATTGATCAAGAAAGAGTTATTAATAAATTGGGTTTAGCAATTGATGATTCCATCATCCTTGAATATCATCAATTCAAGGAAATAGCGGATATTCTTGGAGTTAATTCATGGGTTCAAAATGGAGCTTTCAAAAGTCATTTAAGATTCAGCGATATTCATGTTTTAAATGGATCTAAATTTGAATATGCAGAATCTATAAAAGGATATCTTCATCAAGAAAAATTTGATGAAGATAATCTTAAACAAATGATGATAAATTATTTTCAATTACCAGGTTTTGATGCTGAGGATAAGAAGATAAAAAAGTTGTTGGAGAAATTTTTAGAATATTTTAAAAAAGACACAAATGTTAATAAAGAAACGACTGCTAAAATTTTAGTTAATGCAATACAACCAATTTATCAAGATAACCCCGAAAATGTAAAAAAAATATTTGATCATTTGCTTAATTACCCATTTCCAAGTGATAAAGGGGATGATAAAATTATTTTTCAAAAATTTATTATTTTAAATTTTTGGTTTTATCATCCAGATCTTAGTGAATTAATCGCCAAAGCACAAACCATCTCAGGATATGAGGGATTTAATCAAAATCAGATAGCTGAAGATTTATTGGAATATAAAATTAATCAAATAACGAAATTCGATAAGCATATCGATTTAGAAAGACTAGGCGTTGATACTCCTTTAGGTGAAAAAATTATAGAAAATTATATTGCATATTACAGCGAAATTCAACAACAAGCAATTAGCGGGGAAATTGATATTTGTGACTATTTGATGATCTTAATGAAATATGGTGTAAAGCTTGAATTTAGTATCAACGATGAAAGAGATGAAATTATTTTATCAATTAATGGTGAGAAAAAATCATTTCATTCTACGTTACTTACCAAATTATTAAATAATAAAGAATTAAATGATAAATTTAGCATTAATGATTTATTGATTAAATATTTTGAAATATTTATTAATTATGATATTAATCACAATTTTGGTAATTATCATTGTGGCGATCTTATTAAAGTAATTAGAGATAATTTTGATTATTTACCAACTAATCTTCAACAACAATCTATTAACAAATTTAATAATTTGATTGATTCAATTGATGATATTTATAAGGGGATTTTGGTTTTGAATACAATTAGTAGTAATCTAAATAATCCAAAAATATTAAAAGAAATATCTCATAAACTAACTCAAAAAAAATTTATTACTGATTTTCGTGTTTTTCGTGATGTGATGTCAGTATTTTTAATAGAAATACTTCAACATGGTATAGAAAATCAAGAGGTAAAAGATTTTTTAGAAAAAATTTTAATTAAGATACAAGAAAGTCATACTCATATCTCAAAACTAACACCCCAATTTGAAGATTTTTTAATTACATTACATCAAGAAGGAAAAATTGATTTAGCAAAATTTTCTTTTGATAAAAAAGCAAAAATTTCAGAAAAATTTTGGAAGGAACAACTTCCTCATAAAAAAACAACATTAGGATCTAGTTCTTCTATTTATATAGCTCAAGAAACATATCTAGCAAATTATCAAGAAGTACATAAAGATCGATTTGAAACTGAATTAAGCGAAGTTTCGTCAAAGCAATTAAATCAATCTCCAATTCAATTTTATTTGATGGATTTAAATCAAGAATCTCTCAAAAGAATTCAAGATTTGATTAACAAAGAAAAACTTAATGCAGGTAAAATTATCAGTTTAAATATTTTAGGATTTGAACGAGATGAAGATAGAACAGAAGATTCTGAAGCTACTAATAATAGAAAAAAACAATTACTAACTGAAGTTATTAATCTATTTCCAAATCTAAAACATTTAAGAGCTAATCAAGATTATTTTGGAAGACAAGATATTGATGAATCTCTAGATAAAATGAAGTTTGCTTTTGAGCCTGTTGATTATGGAAATAGCGAAATATCAAGAGCTTTTGATGCTACTCAAGCTAATCAACCTCCTCAACCACCTCGGCAAAATAGGTCAGGAGGTAGATTGCAGATTGCAAATCAGGCAGGAAAATGCAGAGCTTCCAAATCTCCAGGCGATAATTCTTTTGATATGGTTGATGTTGGTAAGATAATTAATCGTCCAGAAGGTAAATTGTTTGATCTAATGATGAGAAATTCTAGTAATAAACTTGAATTGAAAAATGCTTTATTAAGTGATGATTGGCTTCCTGAGGATAATGATCGATCTTCACAAATAAATGCTCCAGTAATTTTATCCGAAGTAGATTTTAATCAATTTTCTCCTGAAGAAAGCGAAAAACAAACTCATAGTTTTTGTTCATTTACCTTAGATTTAAGAGCTAATATAAAAAGTAAATTATTGTCAATTTCCCCTGATAATGAAATTGTTGGATATTTTACCAATCCACAAGTTGATGGCATAAAATTTTATAAAGATAATGCGGGATTTTTTTATGTTGAATGTCAACAGCAATGCACAATCAAATATATTTTGAAAGGTCAAGAATTAGATCGCAAAACTCCTCAAGATGATTTAGAAGATTTACCAGATTCAGTTAAGCAAATAATTAATATATATCGAGGAGGTGATGAACAAAATTTCCCTTTATCAATTGCTGAAAGTCAATATAGTTTACCTATTTATAATTTCGATTCTAACTCAACAACAACTCGCGAAAAATACAACCAAGAATGGCTGGATCAACTTTTTGATATTTCTAATAAAGGATCTTGTCGACATCGCGTTATGGCATTAGCAAATAAATTTTGTGGTGCTAATTTGCAATATAATCAAGATTTTAGAATCATTGGAGTAAATAATAATCACATTTTGTTTGAGGTTAAGACCAAGAATGATGTTTGGATAACTTTAGATTTAGGTGGATCGCGATCTCAATTAAATTACCAAAATAGTGTAAATTATCAAGCTCCTAATGCTATAGGTGATGAAAAAAATCCTCATAATAAAGTGGGTTCACCTGATCCAAGTCCTTCAATATTACCTCAATCAGCAAGACCTTTATATACTGATTTGCCTTTGCTCAATCAAGCTCAAGAAGATCCTGAATTTCAAATTATTGAAGAAAAAATTTTAGAACTTTATCAATTGCAAAGTTCTAAAGATCTTCAAGAATTTAAACAATCTTTAACTATTTTCATTCAAAGCATTGAAAAAAAATCATTATTGTTAACAACTAACTATTTTCAAGAATTAAAAAATTATTTATTATTTTTCAAAAAAACTCCATCTGTTGGAGAAATTGTCGACATAGATTCTAATTTATCTTTTCACATTATTGAATCTCCGCAAGATTTGGCAATAACTAAAGACTCAATTAAAATTACTGCTTCTAGTTCAGAAATAACATCACAAACTCCGCTTGCTGAATTTTTTACTCAAGCAAAATCACAAGATCAAAAAACACATTTATTGATTATTGATTGGCAAAAATTTGATGATAAACATCGTGTTGCAACAAATACCATGTTTGATAATCAATCAAAGCGAACCATCGATGGAGTAGAAATTCCTAATAATGTTAAAATTATCTGCATTGATGAAGTAAAATCGCAAAGTGTTGATCCTGCAGTTTTATCGAGATTTAATATCGCTATTGATTTAAGATCAATTTCCAAAGCAGATTTATTGAGCATTGAAAAATGCGAAGAAAAGGGAGGGGATACTGAATTAAGAGTTGAAGAAATAATTGAATTTGATGGCGAAGGAATGGATAATTGGCAACAAAAATTATTTGGAAGAATTATCGTTGATGGTGAAGATTTAAAATGGCAAAAAAGTAACTTTGTTGAAGATCTTGATGGTAAAGAAGGAAAATGTTCATTTCAATTTAAAAATTTTTCAAAAAAACAACAAGATCAAATTCTTGAATTATTTAATCAAGCAAGAATTCAAGGATTCATTAATTATTTCGGTCATCAAATAAAAATTCCGCGAAATTTTTCAATAAAATTTGATCAAGTGGAATTTGATTTTAAAGGAATTTTGAAATCTTTTTCTACTGGAAAAGATATTGCATTAGAATCACTAATTTCTCCAGCATCTTCATCTTGCAATCCTCAACAAATCACTCTTAAAATCCACAAAAATATTCAATCATTAGAGGCAATAGATCATAAAGAAAATTTGGTAATAATCAACTCACAACTTTTTGATCAATTATTGGTCAAAAAATCAATTGAAGGTTCAGCATATCAAGAAAATCAAGGATTAATCAAAGAGCATAAAAATCGAACTCTTAAACTTTTTATCACCGAACAATTAACTCCTGCACAATTTTATTGTTTGATTTTTAATGCCCAAAAACATCAAGTAAGCTTGGAACTTTATTTTGCCAAGAATATAAAAATTGATGATCAAGATTTTTTTAGATTTTACCAATCTCCAATTACAGAAATTTCTGAAGATCAAGCTTCCCAAGCTTCCCAAGCTTCCCAAGTTTCCATATCTTCCACTGAATCAAGAATTATAGTTTCTAATGATGTTGAAAAGGCATTTAATGAACTTCAACAAAAACTAACAACTTCTGCTGATTCTTCTACAAAACCAATAAATATAGTTAACATCGAAGATGTTTTATTTAGTGATTTATTTGATGATGTCAAACATCAAATATCAGAAAGCTCTGGCAAAAAATATTTTTCTTTTCAAAAGCAAGAAAGCCAAGTTGCACAAAAGCTTGAAAGAGGCGAAGTTGTAGTGTTAAAGGGTAAATTTCCACCTGATTTATTATCTTCACTTCATGAAAAAATTTTAGATTTAAAAACAAAATATCCCAATCTTTATTTTATCATTGAAGAAGATATTTTGCAGTTAAGCAAGGAATCATCTCAACTTGTTTGGCTTGATCCAAGCAGATATAAAATTTTACATCATAAAGCGGAATCAATTTCATCTAAAGAAATCATCAAAGAATCTTCAAATTATCAAATTAGTGATGAAGTTGATGTTACTGAATCACCAAGTCAAAATAGAGCTTTTACTTGTACAGGTAATAAAATTTCCGATCAATCAGCGCAAGAAGCGCAAGCTTTTATAACGCAAAGAAAAACTAAATTAAAAAAATTATTAGATGCTAATTGTGCATTACAAATCCTTGGACATAGCGGAGTTGGAAAAAGTTCATTATTTCGTGAAATTAAAAAAACTGGTTTAGAAAGGGCGAAAGATGTTGAAGTTTTTGAAGAATTAGAAAATCTCGAGAAATGGGCAAATGATGAATCTGATAAAATTAAAATTTTAGTTATCGATGAATTTAATGTTGACGGTTCAACTAATTTTACGATGTTTCGCGATTTTGTAAATGCTAAAACTAATCCAGCGGATCAATCAGCGCGAAAAATATTTTACAAAGGAAAATTTTATCAATTAAGTGAAAAACACAAAGTAGTTTTCCTTGGCAATCCCCATAATTACGGCAATCGCTACAAGCATAAATTATTTTCAGATTGCCAAATTCAAGAATGGCAGTTGATGGATTTTTCTCAATCCTACATTTATGAAAATATTTTAAAAGAACCGATATTTGATAAACTCAGTCAAGAAATTAAAGGACAATTATCAGAAGAAAAGTTTAAAGAAATTGCCGTTGAAGCGATTAGAAAATATTATGAAAATAATACAAAGAAATCAGATGATGAAAGTGATTTACCGCAAGAAACCGTAAGAGAATTACAAGAAAGAGTTTTGCAGGAAATCGTTAAACAAATCCAAGCAAATATTGCGCAAGAAGTAGCAAATAATAATTTTATTTCTACTCTAGTAAATCAAGAAACCATTAAGCAATTACAAATTGCAATTAAAATTAGACAGCTTCAAAGGCAAAAACATTTTCCACCCGAATGCCTTGGAACAAGCGGAGTAATTTTTGAAGGTGATTCGGGAGTTGGTAAATCAGTGATGATCGAAGCGGTACTAGAAAGCCAAAGAATTCAAAAAATTACATCTTTGGATTTACCTATAGATGATCAACAACATTTTTATTATAAAATCGATGCCAGTCTGACTTATCAACAAATAAAACAACAGCTGATTAAAGCTTATGAATTAGGGGTTATCGTTGTAATTGACGAGCTAAACACTAGAATAAATGAAGGATTAGAAAAGGACATTAATGCTCTATTGACAGGTCAACATCCAACTGATAGTTCCATTAAAATGAAAGAAGGATTCATGATTATCACTAGCGTTAACAAAGCAAGTAGCGCTGGAAGAGCAAATTTTAGTCCAGCAATAAAACATCGTTTCAATAATATTTCTGCACTTACGCTAAGCAAATATAGAGATGAAGATTTTGTTAAAATCATTGTTAATTGGTGCGAAAAAAATCTATCACTAAATCAAGGAAATTTCAATTTAAAATTAGTTAAAAAAATTGCTGAAAAATTTAGGAAATTAGTTGCAAAAAATCCAGAAGTTAATCTAAGGGCATTGAAAGCAAAATTTGACGAAATTACAGGAGAATTTTTGCAAAAAGATCAATCATTTCGAGCAAGTGATCAATCTTTGGATCAAAATTTAAACTTAAAAAAATTTAAACAAAATGATATTTATTTTTTCTCTCCAGAAGTAGATCAAAATCAGGCAAATGATAATCGACAAAATCACGAAAATTTTCATTTTAGAGATCAAAATTTTACAAGTATTGACCACACAAGAGAAAAGATTTTTGATGCTTTAAAAACCGCAAGAGATAATCTAGGAATTAGCGATGATGATATGATTCAATTTAGTATTCTAGCCGTTAAGCATCAAGGGCTGAAAAATGTATTTAATAATCCAAGAAACACACAAAAAATCGAAGAAGATTTTGAAAGAATATTTGGTGAAAAATGGCAAGAAAAAAAATCTCAATCAATAAAATTTTCTGCAACTTTTCAACAAATTTTACAAGGTAAAAAAATTATTACGGGAAGAGTTTTAAATTATAGAGAAGTTGGGATGCGTTTAAAAAGATTAGATCCAGAATTATTGCAAGATTTCTTGCTTAAAGATGTTCAAGTGCCGCTAAAAAAAGAATTTATAAAAGATAATTTTCTTAATAAATTTAATAAAATTATGGATATTTCAAATAGTAATCTTCAAGATTCAATAAAATTTTTTTATTCAACTGCTTCTTCAAGATCGATTACTTAAAAGTGATAATATTTTCAATATTAAAATTTTTTTTAAAAAACCAAAAATTCTAGAAATATTTCGAGTAAAAATAATCATTAATTTATAATTCTCGCCAATAAATCTGCGGATTGTTTTTTAGTTTGCAAAGCAAGTTTCGCGCCAAGTTTTACAGCTTCCTCAAGATTAACTTTACATGATCCAGCTGCTTCGTAAAAACTTTGACCATCATAATCAATGATCATAATTTTTAAGTATAATTTTTTATTTTTTATTTCAGCATAAACACTTACAGGAGTAGTGCAAGATGCACCTAATTCGCGAAGAAAAGATCTCTCACTTTTAATGCAAATTTGTGTATCGTGGTGATTTATTTTGCTAATAATTTCAATAATTTTTTGATCATTTTTTCTTACTTGAATTGCTAATGCACCTTGTCCACCAGAAGGAGGCATTTCTTCGAGGGAAAGTGGCGATTTAATCAAGTGCTTTTTACCCAGACGGTCTAAGCCAGAAATCGCCAGAATAGTAGCGTCAACAATTTTATTATCAAAAATTTTACGTAATCTCGTATCAACATTACCACGAAAACTTACAATTTTTAAATCACGACGTTGGCGTAAAATCAGTGCTGCACGCCTGGGCGAAGAAGTTCCAATCACTGCATTTTTGGGAAGTTGTTCAATGCTAGTAAATTTTTTTGAAATTAAGCAATCACGAGGATCGAGACGCTGCGTAAAAGCGCAAATCACAGTTGCTGGGTCAATGATAGGGGGAACGTCCTTTGCAGAATGAATTGCAATATCGATGTTATTTTCCAAAAGTGCTTCTTCTAATTCCTTAATGAAAAGACCTTTGCCACCAAATTCAGCAAGATTGCGATCTTGAATTTTATCGCCCGAGGTTGATATCGGAATAATTTCGATTTTAATTTTTGGATAATGATCGGCAATTAACAAATGAACTTCTGCTACTTGTGCAACAGCTAAATTACTAGCACGCGTACCGATTCTGATAATGTTTATTTTGTTATTTTGTGAAAGATGCTCGGAAGATGAGCTGATAGCTGTCATCGATTTTAAAATCGTTCCAATAAGGAGTTTTTGATAAGAATTTTTAAAATTTCCAAAAACATTCCAAATCAAAATTAATTAAAGAAAAAATATTTTATTAATAATTAATAAAGATAATCAAGGTCTAATTTTTAAAAAATTAAATAAAAAAATAGGTTAAAAGTTATACAAGTTAATAAAAATTTTTATATAATTAAATTAACGGCAGACACTTTAAATTAAAGATGCAAGACTATCGATGACCTAACCTTGCCTAGCTTTAAAGCGAGGATTAGTTTTATTGATTACATAAAGACGACCTTTTCTGCGCACAACTTTGCAATTCTTGTCTCTCTTTTTTGCTGATTTCAGCGAATTAAAAATTTTCATTCTAACCTCTTGGGATTTTATTATTAAATTTTCTATAACTAGTTTAGCCTGCAATTTCAAGGCTAAATAACATTTTAAAATTATAAACTCATTATTTTATAGCTAACTACCAAAAAATAAGCAGCTAAATTTTCAACTGTCAAATAAGAAAAGTAAATTTAAGTTAAAAAAACAAAATGTCAAATTTATATTTTTAAATCTGTCAATTAACGATCCACTTCTCCAAAAACAATATCTTGCGTCGATATAACTGTCACAACATCTGCCAATAAATGACCCTTAACCATAAATTCCAAACCTTGTAAGTGAGCGAATCCAGGAGCGCGAACTCTGCATCGATGAGGTTTGTTAGACCCGTCTGCAATTATGTAAACGCCAAATTCACCCTTAGGAGCTTCAACGCAACCATAGGCCTCTCCAGCCTTAACATGATAACCTTCGGTAAATAATTTAAAATGATTAATTAAACTTTCCATCGAATGTTTCATGTCAGATCTTTTGGGTGGAGTGATCTTTGGATCGTTACAAAAAACTTCGCCTTCAGGCATTAATTTTAAGCATTGTTTAATTATTTTTAATGATTCATACATTTCCGAAACGCGCACCAAATAACGATCATATGAATCACCATTTTTGCCAATTGGAATATCAAAATCAAGTTCGCCATAAATTTCATAGGGTTGGCTTTTGCGAAGATCCCAAGCGATTCCCGATCCACGAATCATTGGTCCAGAAAATCCCCAATCAAGAGCCTGCTGTTTTGATACCAAACCAATATCAACCATTCTTTGTTTGAAGATACGATTATCAGAAAGAAGAGTTTCCATGTCTTGAATTTTACTAACAAATTCTTCGGCAAATTTGGCGATTTCTTCGACTAGTCCCGCTGGTAAATCTTGATGAACTCCACCTGGACGGATATATGCAGAGTGCATTCGTGAACCTGAAACTTTTTCATAAAAACCCATCATTTTTTCGCGGTCTTCAAATAGCCATAAAAGTGGAGTCATAGCACCAACATCAAGAGCTTGGGTAGTTATTGCCATGACGTGATTTAACAAGCGAGTAATTTCAGAAAATAATACGCGAATAAATTGGGCGCGACGCGGAATTTGACAGCCCAGAAGTTTTTCAACAGCAAGAGCGTAAGCATGTTCTTGACACATTGGCGAAACATAATCAAGACGATCAAAATATGGAACTGCCTGTAAATAAGTTTTATATTCAATTAGTTTTTCAGTACCACGATGTAGCAAGCCAATATGTGGATCAGCTCTAGTTATAACTTCGCCATCCATTTCTAAGATTAAACGAAGCACCCCATGGGCAGCAGGATGTTGCGGTCCAAAATTAATGGTGATGTTTTTTTCGTTTGCAGAGTTAGTAAGATTTGACACGATATTTTAGCAAAAAAAATTTAAAAAATTTAAGTTAATTCTAGAAAAACTAATTTTGAAATATCCACAAAAAAAACTCAATATTAATTTTAAATATTTTTTTAAAATGCTTTATAAGCAATTTTATTTTAATTAATTTTTTGAAAAATTATAAAAAAAGATTTAATTAATAGTTAACAACTATTAGTTTAAAATATTAGCTATTGACTGCTGTAGTTTATTATTATTGTTTATTATTGCTTTTACACCAATTGCTATTGGCATCATCTCAGAAGAATGTCCAAGGCATAGTGATTTTTCTTGGAAAAGCGGAATATCAACGGTTTTTTCAACAAATTTATCAATGGCAATTTTAATATTATCAGCTTTTGGCGAGCCATGATTATTGCCCTGAATAAAGTTTCCAAGAATAATCGCAAGAGGTTTGCGATGTGATTCTTTGATGATACTGGTAATTTGCTGGAAATAGCGATCAAGCCTTTCACCATCTTCACCTTCATCTTCTAAAAATAAAATTTTTTGATGCCAATCTATTTGATTTCTGGTAGCAAAATTTCCAGCAATAACGCTAACACATCCCCCGACAATTTCCCCGACAATCTCATTAAAATTATAATTTTTAAGATTAATTAATTCATAATCAAAGTTATTTTTTTTACCAGAAATCACATCAAGAATTGTTTGAATAGAATGAGGAGAGACCATATCCATCGCACATTGAACAAGCATCGGCGCACATAGCGTTGGTATTTGAAATTGTTGATTTAAAAAAATGCTTATTGAAGCGATATCGCTAAAACCAATAAACATCTTAGGGATTTTTGGCTTAGGCATTGAGGTTAAAAATTCTAAAATTTCTGCGCTTCCATATCCACCTCGACTACACCAAATTATTTTGGAGTAGGAATTTTCCCAAGCGCTTTGAAATTGTTGAAAACGATATTTCGGATTAATGGTTGCGAATTCATGATTACTTTTGTTTTTTATTGTTGTATTATCCTCAAGAAAAATATTCGCGCGCAAGTTATTTTTGTTTAAAAAATCTTTAATCGCATTGATCTCGATACTAGTGCAGGCTGAACCAAGCGAAACAACTTCTATTAGATTATTATTTGTTAACATTAGTAAAATTTTAAATTGCATTTAGGTGAGTAAGCTTTTAAAATTGTTACTAGTTACAAATTTTTGCAACTAAAATTTTAAAATTAGTGAAAGATTTTTTTAATAAATGTTAGTTAAAAACAAACCTCAAGAAAAAATCATAATTTTTGATACCACTCTTCGCGATGGTGAACAAGCCCCTGGGGCTTCGATGAATCTTGAAGAAAAATTACTCATCGCTAAAGCTTTAGAAAAGATGGGCGTCGATGTTATTGAGGCAGGTTTTGCCTGTGCATCTAATGGCGATTTTGAAGCGATAAATCGCATTGCTAAGACAATTAAGAATTCAACAATTTGTAGTTTGGCGCGTGCCAAAAAAAATGATATTGAAAAAGCTGCTCAAGCGGTTAAACCAGCTAATAGTTCGCGTATTCATACTTTCATTGCCACATCGCCAATCCATATGGAATTCAAACTAAAAATGTCACCACAGCAAGTTTTGGAAGCTATAAAAGATAGCGTTTCTCTAGCAAGGAATCTATGTTCGCAAGTTGATTGGTCACCAGAAGATGCAACTAGATCTAATCATGATTTTTTATTTAAAGCTATTGAAACTGCAATTCAATCTGGAGCCAATACTATCAATATACCGGACACTGTTGGTTATTCCACTCCCGAAGAATATTTTGAACTTATAACGGCTATAAAAAATAATGTTAGCAATATTGACAAGGCTGTCATTTCCGCTCATTGCCATGATGATCTTGGTTTAGGGGTTGCTAATTCATTATCAGCAATTCGCGCAGGAGCAAGGCAAATTGAATGCACAATTAATGGCATTGGTGAACGTGCTGGTAATGCTGCTCTTGAAGAAATTGTTATGGCAATTAAAACTCGTAATGATTTCTATAAAGTTACATGCGATATTGATACGACAATGATTACACGTGTCTCGAAATTAGTTTCAAATATCACCGGATTTGCTGTGCAATATAATAAGGCAATTGTTGGTGCCAATGCCTTTGCCCATGAAAGCGGTATTCATCAAGATGGTATTTTAAAGAATCGTTCAACCTATGAAATTATGTCTCCTGAGTCGGTTGGTTTGGAAAAAACTTCCTTAACTTTAGGAAAATTATCGGGAAGATCGGCGTTTAAAAATCGTCTAATAGATTTGGGTTATGAAATTTCTAGTGAACTTCTTGAGCAAGCTTTTGGGAGTTTTAAAGATTTGGCAGATAAGAAAAAAGAAATTTCCGATGAAGATATAGTCGCACTTGTTGATAATTCAATTACCTTCAATCAATCAAATTTCGAATTGATAAATTTAGAAATTAATTGTGGGAAAAAAAAACAAGCAGATGTAAAATTAAAAATAAGAATTGACAGCAAAGAAGTTGAAACTAATTTTGTTTCCAAGGACGGACCAGTTGATGCAATTTTTTCAGCGATTAATGAAGCTATTCCTCATTGTGCAAGTCTTGAGCTTTATCAAGTGCAAGCTGTAACTCAAGGTACTGATGCGCAAGCTATTGTTGCTGTGCGTTTAAAGCAAAATAATCGAATTTTTTCTGCTAGTGGCGCTGACACTGATGTGTTAGTTGCTTCTGCAGTAGCCTATATTAACTGTTTAGATAAATTAAAAAACAAAAAGGAGTAAAAATGTTTTCAAAATTTTTTTCGTTAACTTCAAAAGATATCGCTATTGATTTGGGTACGGCAAACACATTGGTTTATGTTCGTGGTCAAGGCGTTGTCCTTAACGAACCATCAGTAGTTGCGGTATTAAGTGAAAACGGCAAAATGATAACATGTGCTTTTGGCAATACTGCCAAAATGATGTTAGGGAGAACTCCGGCAAAAATTGAAGCGATTCGACCACTCAAAGACGGCGTTATTGCAGATTTTAAAGTGGCCGCCGAGATGATTAAACATTTTATTCGTCGAGTTAATCAAACTAAAAGTTGGTTGGGTCCGTTAGTGATTATTTGTGTTCCTTCAGGATCAACCCCCGTTGAAAGAAGAGCTATTCAAGATGCCGCAGAAGGTGCTGGTGCTAATGAAGTATTTTTAATTGAAGAGCCTATGGCCGCCGCAATAGGTGCCAATTTACCTGTTACTGAACCTACGGGATCAATGATTGTTGATATTGGTGGCGGTACGACTGAAGTTGGAATTTTATCGTTGGGTGGCATTGTTTATTCAAGATCAGTAAGAGTCGGTGGTGATAAGATGGATGAGTCGATTATTTCATACATAAGGCGTTATCAAAATTTATTAATTGGCGAATCAACAGCTGAAAGAATTAAGAAGACTATTGGCGCTGCATGCCCTCCTGAAGATGGCGATGGAATGACCATAGAAGTTAAAGGTCGTGATTTATCGAACGGAATTCCTAAGGAAATGATTTTAACTGAAAGACAAATTTCTGAAAGCTTAATGGAGCCAGTTGAGCATATCGTTGATGCTATTAAGGTTGCCCTTGAATGCACGCCTCCTGAATTATCATCAGATATTGTTGAAAGAGGGATTGTTTTATCCGGTGGCGGAGCTTTATTAAAAAATTTAGATTTAGTAATTCGTCAAGCTACTGGTTTGCCAGTTTTTGTTGCTGAAGATCCTTTGCTTTGTGTAGTTAATGGTTGCGGAAAGGTTTTAGAAAATACTAAAATGTTTCGCGCAACATTGTTTAGACAAGATTAATCAATAGATATTTTAACAAAATCAAGCCATGAAGCAATATTTAAATTTTGGTTATAAAAAATCTAATCTGAGTATTCAGCAAAGCTTCAATTTAGTTATTAAAAAAATTGAAGTTTTATTACTTAGTTTTTTATGCATAATATGCATCATTGCTTCAAAAACAAGCGTAGATTTTGTCAAAGAAGTCTCCTTTGTTTTTATTGGTATTTCTACACCAATTGTCAATACAATTTCATTTCCATTTAATTCAACAATCGGGATACTAACTGATTTTAGCGATCTAGTTCAAGCTAAAAAAGAAAATATTATATTAAAAGAAGAGTTGCAGAAAATGCGCTCCCATTACATTTCAATATTAAACATTCATCAAGAAAATAAAGATTTAAAACAAGCATTAAATTTTGTAAAAGATAAATCAACTAACTATCGCGTTGCTCAAGTAATTGGTTGGTCGCATCAGTTATTTAACAATAATGTTATCATTGATGCTGGAACTAGTCGTGGAATTAGGGAAGGAAATATGGTGGTTGGTGAAATCGGCGTTGTTGGCAGAATTGAGCATGTTGAAAAAACAAGATCGCGGTTAATTTTAATTAATGATTCAACTTCACGTATTCCAGTAATGATTTCCAACGCTAGAGTTCGCGGAATTTTAGTTGGTAATAATAGCAATTTAATGGAAATTATTTATTCCTCTAAGGGCAAGGAAATTGAAGTTGGCGACATGGTTTATACGTCGGGTGATGGAGATACACTGCCTTCTGGACTATTTATCGGGCGTATTAAAAAAATAGAAAATAATATTATTTTAGTTTCGATGGTTGAGGATATTGCCAATCTTAATTTTGTAACAATTATTGATTATTAATCAAGATTTACTGTTATTATTAAAAATTTTAGAAATATTGCTTTTTGATATTTTTTCTCCATTTTCAATATAAAAAAAATTAATTTTTTTAATGATTGATTCAATTGCAATATAACTCCTTGTTGAATTAGAAATGATATCGTCAATAATATCGCCAGATAGCTTGATTTGTTGCTGACTAAGCTGATAAGAAACGAGTAATTTCATGGTTTCAATACTGGGATTTTTTATTTCAGTGGCAAAGATATTTTTTAATCTGGAGTTTAAATCCTTAAGATTAAATTTACGTTGATTATCATCGGCAAGCAGTAAAAAAACACGCGCTTCAATAGCGCTATTTATCAATGATAAAATTCTTTCTTCCTCAATAATTTGTGAGTAATCATCGACAATAAAAAACTTATTATTTGCAAAAATATTAAGTGGATTACTATCGTTTAAAATTTCTTTATTGATAAATTCAATATCATATTTCTTGGCAAAAATATTTAATAAATGAGTTTTACCACAATTCTCTTCACCCTTGACAATCATTATTGGGAACTGAGTTCTATCAAAATCATCTTGATTAAAAAATTTTTCTAAAAATTTATAAGCTGATGAATTTTCAGGAGTTAAAATAAAATTTTTCTCTGTGAATTTTTCTTGATTTTGAGTTATAAAAGAAAAATTAAGTTGCACAATAATCGTTGGTTTATGTTAGAAAATATTTATGCCAATTTTGTTATTAAATTTGGTTTTTAATTTTAAATTATTATTGACAAGAAGTTGCTTAAGATCCTAGAAATTAAAGCTATTTTAATTAAAATTTTACTATTCAATAACTTTAGGTACGCTAAAATAGCCATATTTAGGATCGTTAGCATTTTTTAAAATATCCTCAGCAATGTTACCATCATTGACTATATCATTATGCAAAGTTAAACTATGGTCACAAACTGTTGTAAGTGGAATGACATTTGATGTATCGATTTCATTAAGTTTTTCAACCCAATCAAGAACATTACTGATCTGGGTGCATAAATCTTGTTGTTTTTGTTGATCGATTTCAATCATTGCCAAACGAGCAACTTTTTCAATATCTTTAGGGGTAATTTTAGCCATATGTCAATCACAGAATTTAAAAATTTTAAAACAAAAATAATAAGTAAAAAATCTCCTAACCTTGGACGAATTATCGCCTTAGATGTTGGAACTAAAAGAATCGGGGTGGCAATTTGCGATGATTCACAAACAATTTCAACTCCAAAAAAAATTATTAATCGCCAAAGCAATCAAAAAGATTTTGCGCTTATTTTACAAATTTTGCAAGAAACAAATACTATTGCCATAGTAATTGGATTGCCCATAAACAAAGATGATAGCAATAGCGCCATGGCTGAATTTGTAAAACGTTTTGCTCAAAATCTAGAGCAATTTTTGCATGATAATTTTGAAAACTCAACTATTAAAAATGAAATAGATATTTTATTATTTGATGAAAGATATTCAAGCTTTACAGCTCGAAGCATCAATAGCCATAATTCAAAAAACGGTAAGCAAAAAAAATTTCTTGATGATATTGCCTCTAGTTTGATTTTAGAGCACTTTTTGCAAAACCTTCACCAAAGCGATGGCTAAATCATCAATCATTTTATCGGTATGTAATGCGCTGGCAGTAATCCTTAATCTTTCATCACCCTTTGCTACCGTAGGGTAGTTGATATGTTGAACATAAATATTAAAATCTTCAAGAAGTTTTTTTGAGATTTGTTGCGCACGCAAAGCATCACCAATTCTAATCGAAATAATTTGTGATTGATTATCGACAAAATTGATGTTATTGGCTTTTAATAATGATTTTAATTTTTTAACATTGCGATGTAAATTTTCGCGCTCAACATTACTTTTTTCAAGATGCTTAACATTGCTAATAATTGCGCTGGCAATTGCAGGTGGTAATGAAGTTGTAAAAATAAAACCTGAGGCAAAACTGCGAATAGCATCAATTACCACCATATCTCCAGCGATATATCCACCGATTGCTCCAAAGCCTTTGGCAAAAGTTCCTTCTATTAAATCAATGTCTTTGGCTAAATTAAGTTGTTGACTTAATCCACCACCACGAGAACCGTAAAGCCCAACGGCGTGAACTTCATCGATATAAGTTAGTGACTGATATTTTTTTGCTAAATTAATTATTTCAGCAATTTTTCCAAAATCACCATCCATTGAATATACTGATTCAAAGATGATAATTTTATTTGATTCGAGGGGATATTGTTTTAATAAATTTTCTAAATCTTCGACGTCATTATGTTTAAAAATATGCTTTTTAGCTTTGCTATTATTGATTCCAGAAATAATTGAAGCATGATTTTTAGCGTCAGAAAAAATTATTAAGTCGGGAAGAATTTTTGCTAATGCTTGAATAGAGGCATCATTAGAAACATATCCCGAAGCAAAAATGCAAGCATTTTCCTTGTCATGTAGATTGGCGATTATGTGCTCTAATTCAATTAAAATTTGTGAATTTCCAGAGATATTGCGGGTTCCACCAGAGCCAAGGCCGTAAAGATCCAAAGCATTTTTAGCTTCAGATATTGCCTGTTTATTTTGCCCCATTCCCAAATAATCATTTGAACACCAAATTATAATCTGCTTGTTATTGCTATTGTTTATTGCATAAGGGAAATTTCCACAACTGCGTGAAATATTGACAAATTGGCGATAACGATTCTCCTCTTTTAATTTGGAAATGGCTTCAAAAAAATAACGATTTTTCATCAAAAAAATATTTGTAAATAACAACTTTATTTATAATTATCTTCAAATTAAGTTAACTATAAATGTTGATAAGTTGAAAGTTAATATTGGCATATAGTAGCGAGTAATATTTTAAATTAAAGGCTAAATTGTTAAACAAATTAAATAATCAATATAGTCATTATTTCCTAGGCAGAATGTGGTATTTTAATTGGCGAAATGACAGGAAGTTAAGAGGAAATTCTAAAAAAATATGAGCCATACTTAAAAAAATTGTGATTAAAAATCCTACATGATAATCGATAAAATAAAATCCCAAAACCAGTAAATAAAAGCTTGTAAGCGCCAAAATCTTTGGTCTTGATAATTTATGCCATTTGATAATTTTCGCTTTTGAAAACCAGTTAAGATAATGATAAGTGTAAGCAAAGGTAACAAAACTCTGAACATTATTATTGGCATTAAAACTATTGCGTTGTTTGTATGAAAATATATCGCTAAGCAAAGTGTTAATTCCGGTTATATTTCCTATGCTCAACCCGTTATATGCGAATTGCGAAATTTTATAATTATTATTATCAATAAAAAAAATTGCCAAACTACAAAATAAAAAAATTATTAAAGTGATTAATTCATATTTTGATCTAGAGGAAATTGTCCCGTTGATCATGAAAATCGCCGTAAATAACCAAACGTGAATAATTGAGGTAAGTAAAATACTAAAAAAAATTTCATACAAAAAAATTCCTCGTAAAATTAAAGTTAATAAAATTACCGAAGTTAATAAAATAATAAATTTTTTTGACGAGTCTTGGCAAAGAGCCAATATTCCAGCGATTGAAAAGGTTATAAAAATGAAGGATGTGATAAATTTATCAATATAAAATTTACTAAAATAAATTCTAACAAAATTATCAGAAAAAAATTTAATTAAAAATAAAATCGCTACAAAAAATGCTAAAAAAACAAAAAAATTGCGTTGGATTTTAGAGTTAATAAAATAGTTTTTTTTATCAAGCCATGCTATTTCACTAAGATAATGGATCGGTCCAATAAATGCATAAGCGAATAAAAATAATTCAAATGGAATTGCTATTGCCAATGCAAAAGTAATAATCACTAGGAGAGAATTTACATTACCAAGATGATTACGTAAAAAATTTTTGACCATAATTTATATTATTAATTAATAATTTTTAATTATATCTAACAATTAGTAATATTTTAAATATAAAAAATTAAAAACTAACAATATTTAGAATAAAATTCTACAGCTTGAGGATCGGCAGATATTTTATTAAAATCAATTGATTCAATGTTGATTCCTGATAAAGATCGCGCACGAGATAATGCTACATATGCTTGCCCATGGCTAAAGCTATCTTTTAAATCACAGGAAATTTTATCCAATGTTAAGCCTTGCGATTTATGAATAGTCATTGCCCAAGCAAGAATTAAAGGAATCTGCGTCATTTTTGCTTCGGCAATTACGGTTTTTGTATCATTATCAAACCTTTCTAATAGCCATTCCTCAGGACTAATAGTTAATTCACGAAAATTAGTAAATTGTACAATTGGGTAATTTTTTTTAGAAGAAAAACCTTTAACAATGCCAAGTGAACCATTGATAATACCTTCTTTTTGATAAGTATTTTTAATCATCATTACCTGTGCACCAACCCTGAGCCGCAAGGTTTCGCTCGCCAAACAATTTTTTTTAAAAAACTCAATTTTAAAAGCATTACCATCAAACTTTGCATGATGAACTATTTCTTCTTGGGGAATTTTTTTTAAAAAATCATGATTTATTTTTTCAACTTTAGCATTGTGAGTGGTGAGAATTGTTGGACGAATTAAAGTGTTATCATCATCAGCATTAAGCCTTGATTCGAGAGCGATTCTACTTTCAGGAGAGATTTTTCCGAAACGTAAATCTTGCAAAATTTTAATAAAATTTGCGTCATCTTGGCGAAAAATTTTATCGAGAATAATTACTTGCAAATCAAGTTCTTTGAAGGTTGATGAATTAAAGCAAAAATCAAAATTTTCATTATAACGACTAATCGGTGGTAATTGTAAAAAATCACCAAAGAAAATAATCTGCATTCCACCCATGGGCTTGTTATTTTCTCTAACTTCACGAAAAACTTGATCAATTAAATCTAGCGTAGATGAAGAAATCATCGAAATTTCATCAATTGCCAAAATATTGGTTTGACGAATTTTACGACGAACTCTACTCATCTTAGCAAGCATAATATTTTCTATTGATTGCTCCAATGGTAAATTACCAAGCCCAATTCCAGAAAATGAATGTATCGTTGATCCACCAACATTAATCGCTGAAACTCCAGTACTGGCAGTAATTTCCATTCCTAATTGTGAAAAATAGCGTTTAAAAAATTGCAGAAGATGTGATTTTCCACTTCCTGCTCCCCCAGAAATAAACAAGTTTTGACCTTGATTAAACAGCTCAATTGCTTGCTGTTGTTTAGGGGATAATTTTTGGAAATCTTCGTTATGCGCTTGCTTCATTTTTTTATTTAAAAGTGGTGATAAACATTGGTGAATTTATTGGAAGTTATTTTATAAAAATTATTTTTAGTGGTGATAAAAATAAAATTATTTTTTTCTAACAGCTGAGATTTTTTCCTTTAAAGCTTTAAGATCCAAAGCTCCTGGAATTAGTTCTTCACCAATTACAAATCCTGGCGTTCCATTAATTCCAATTGCAGAGCCAAGCGCTAAATTATCCTCTAATATTTTTTCAATTTTAGAGCGATCTTTTGATAAGACTGATTCAAGTTTCGACATATTTATGCCGGTATTTTTAGCGATTTTGAGTGCACCATCTTTGCCCCTTTCATTTGAAGTCATCAAAGCATCATGGAATTTTTTAAATGAAGATGGTTCAATTAAGTTAACCGCAACAGAAATTTCGGCCATTTCTTTTGAAGGTTGTCCAAGTATTGGGAAATCACGAAAAATGATACGAACTTTTTTGTCTTCTTTAAGTAGTTCTTCAACGCTAGATTGAGCTTTTTTACAGTATCCGCAAGCGTAATCGTAAAATTCAACAATCGTAATATCATAACCAGATGGCGCAAATTGTGGAGATTTTTTATCAGAAAATAATTCATCTTTCTTTTCGCCGATATTTTTCTGAGCGTTTTTCATTTGCTCTTCCATGGCCTTTTTTTGCATATTAGAAACTGAATTAATAATTGCTTGAGGATTAGCTTCAATCCATTTCGCAACAACCTCTTCAACGCCTTCAACATTATTAACTTTTTTGTCCTTATCTAAGCCGCTAGCATTAATAATTTCGGCAGGATTTTCTTTTTTATCATCATTACCATTAGATTTTTTTGTTAAAAAATATACTAAAAGTGAAATAAGCGCAATGCTTGAGGCGATAACGATAAAGGGAAGGGCTGGGTTTGATTTTTTCATAAATCTTGACATTGTTAATTATTAATTAAAGTTAGGGAATCTTATAAAATGTAAAAGAATAAAATAATTTACTTAAATAATATTTAAATTATGGAAATTATTAATTAAAATTTCTTTAAACCTTTACAGGTTTTTTTATTTTCTTGTTCTTTATTTTTAAATTTCTTTAAATAAAAAACAATCAAGTTTTTGAAATTTTTTATTATTTGTTTTTATAATGCAACCAAGTTTTTTAATCGAGCAAAATTTTGCGAATTATACTGTTGCTGGAGTGGATGAAGCTGGAAGAGGTCCATTGGCTGGACCTGTAGTTGCAAGTTGCGCATTGCTAAATCAAGATAATTGGATATCGGGGATCAATGATTCAAAAAAATTAACCAAAAAACAACGCCAAGAAATTTTTATAAAAATTAAGGAAAAAGTACGTTATGGAATAGGAATTGTAGATGAAAAAGTAATTGATGAAATTAATATTTTACAAGCAACCAAACTAGCCATGCTAAGATCTTATGATGATTTCGTAAGAAAATATAATTTTTCACCACAAGTCGTGATAGTTGATGGAAACTTCACGCCTTTTGTTAAGAGTGATTTATTTACCGCGCAAATTGTTGAGTCCTTAGCGGTAATAAAGGGTGATCAAAAAAGCCTATCAATTGCTTGTGCATCAATTATTGCCAAAGAAAGTAGAGATGAAATTATGCTTGATTTTCATCATCAATATCCGCAATATGGTTTTGACAAACATGCTGGTTACGGTACCAAAATGCATCTTGAAAAAATTAAAGAATTTGGCGTTTTGCCAATTCATCGCAAAACATTTGCACCTATTAAATTTTTTTTTAATTAAAATGATTAATTATTTGGAAACATGTTAATTATAGCGCAAACTCACATAGAAGCGGTTTCAAAAGCTATTGAATATTTACAGAATTCTAAAGTTATTGCAATTCCAACTGATACGGTTTATGGTTTTGCAGTTGATGCGAGCAATCAAGAAGCTCTAGAAAATTTATATCGTTTAAAAAATCGTGATAAAAATAAACCAATTGCAATTTTTTTAAAAAATATCACACAAATAAAAAAACTTTTTATTGTTGAAAAAATTACCGCTAAATTAATCGAAAAATTTTTGCCAGGAAAACTTACAATTGTAGCAAAATTAAAAGATAAAATTGAAATTAATTTGGCAAAAAATCTTAATAAAAATGATCAAAATTTTTTAGGTTTCAGAGTGGTGGATAGTTTTTTTGTTAAGAAATTATTTTCTGAATTTGACGGAGTTTTAGCGGTTACCAGTGCCAATTTTAGTGGAGATGAAGTCTTAAATTCACCCTTGGAAATACAAAAAAATTTTCCTCAACTGGATTTAATTATTGCTGGAGATATTCTCGAATCTTCTGCTTCCACGGTAGTTAAAGTTGAAGATTCGCAATTATCAATTATACGCCAAGGATCAATTAAAATTTAAAAATTATGAATTTACATTTTTTTTCCAAAAATCCTTTTGTAAAAATTATTGGGATTGGTGCGATAATTTATTTTGGCATGTTTTATAATATTGATCATCCAGATTCTCTGGGAAATCGATTATCAACTAACAATATCAAAAAAAATTTTAATGAAGCGCAAGAGAAGGTGAATGAAATTTCTAAAAAAATTGAGATTGCTAAGCAAAATAATCAAGAAATTTCCCAAGAAAGAAGTTTTAGTGAATTGCGATTTGAAAAAGTTTTGATAGGTACAGGTAATAATTTTATAAAATGCGGTGATGAAGTAGATATTATTTATAAATTTTATGATAATAAAAATAAAATTTTAGATATGAGTAACGGCTTACAAGTTAATGCATTTCAGGATAATGGGGACTTGATCCTTAATTTAATTGCGCAAAATATGACTGATTTAAAAATGGGTGCGATTATTCGCACAAAATTTTTAGGAAAATATATTGAGGCTGATGAAAAAATAAAAAAACTATTAAAAATTGCCAATTATGATCTAAATCTAGAAGTTTACGTTTTGTCCGTTAAAGTTAATAAAAATAATTGTTTAAAAAATGACTAAAAAAAAAGAAGGGATCGCCAAATTCTTATGCGATTATTTACCAATAATTGTATTTTTTATTGCTTTTAAAATTCCCAAAAACTCAGTAATAAATTATAATTTTGAACCCTTGATATTTGCTACAATTTGTTTGGTAGCGGTTACATTTATTTCTTTAATATTATCTTATATTTTGGTTAGAAAAATTTCTCAAATTGCTTTATTTTCAGGAATTATTTTGGCAATTTTTGGAGGATTAACAGCGATTTTTAATGATGAATTTTTTATTAAAATAAAACCAACTATTATCAACTTAACCTTTGCCTCTATTTTATTTTATGGGTATTTTAAAAAAAAAGCGATGCTGGCAATGTTATTTGAAGATAAGATTGAAATGAGCAATGAAGCTTGGCTAATTCTTTCAAGGCGTTGGGGTGTATATTTTATTTTTTTAGCAATCGTAAATGAAGTTATTTGGCGTAATTTTACCACTGAATTTTGGGTTGATTTTAAAGTATTTGGTATGATGACTTTTACAATAATTTTTACAATTTTGCAAATGCCTTTTATGGCTCGAGAAATGAAAAAATAAATTTATAAAATTAGATTTTAATTTAAAATTTAATTAAAGCATTCACGATTTATCTTGAAGAAATTGCAATGCGATTTTAGCAACATTCTTTTGCGCTTCTTTTTTAGATTGACCTTTGGCATTAAAGGTTTCTTGATGATTTGGTAAAGTTATGGTTGAGATAAAAATTGGTGCATGATCAAAGCCACCCTCTTTGATAGTATGATATTGCGGAAGCTCTTTACTGTTAGCCTGAATCAATTCCTGCAACTGCGATATGGCATCCTGGGGAGGTTGATGATCTTGATGTAAATAATTTTGCCAAAATTTTAAGACAAAATTTTTAGCTTGTTCATAATTACTATCAAGATAAATTGCTCCAACTAAGGCTTCAAGGGTATTTTCTAAATTACGTTTATTGCTTTTTCCGCCTAATTTTTCTTCACCAAAACTCAATTGCAATACTTGATCTAAATTAATATCTAAAGCGATTTTTGCCAATGTTTCACCAGATACTAAATTGGCATGACGCTTAGAAAGTGGACCTTCCGCCTCATTACTAAATTTATGCATTAAAAATTCTGAAATAATTAAAGATAAAACTTTATCCCCTAAAAATTCTAGTCGTTGATAATTGCTTTTAATTTTTTTTTCCTTACAAATACTTGGATGAGTTAGAGCTTCTTCAAGAAGGGCGTTATTGTTAAAATTATAGAAAATTTTATTACAAAATTGAATTAAATCATTAGTCATTGTTGATATTTTTAAAAATTCGTGAGAAGCGAATTGAATCGCCCCAGAGCCAAAATTTCCAAAATGAATCGGCATTGGAAAAGAAGATTAAAGATGCTTGTCCAACTAAATTTTCTTCAGGAACAAGACCAACTTGATCAAGGAAGCGACTATCTTGTGAGTTGTCACGATTATCGCCCATCACAAAAAAATGTCCCGCAGGAACATTGTATATTCCAGTATTATCTTGCGGAGTGTTTGCTAGATCAAGAACATGGAATTTTTTACCTTGCGGTAAAATTTCTAGAAATTGATTGGCACTAATTTTTTCGCCATTAATTTGGTCAATAAATTGACCATCATTAATTTTATCAATTTCAATGTTATTAATAAAAAGCTTCCCCAGACGCATTTGAATTTGATCAAAAGGTAAGCCAATAATACGCTTGATGTAGTTAATGCTCGGGTCAGCTGGATAGCGAAACACCGCAACGTCACCTCTTTGTGGAGATTTATTAAAAATTCTACCACTAAAAAAATTTATAGAAAATGGAAATGAATAATGCGAATATCCATAAGCATATTTTTTTACAAAAACAAAATCTCCAACTAAAAGTGTTGGCTTCATTGATCCAGAAGGGATATGAAATGGTTCGAATAGAAAAGAGCGAATTATTCCTGCGAATAAAATTGCAATTATTAAAGTTGCAAAAAATCCAGCTTCTTTTTTAGGTGGATTATTTTTACTGACTGATGTGGAAAAAAAAACTTTCGATAAAAAAAATGTTTTAAGTTTAAGAAAATATAATCTAAACAAGAAAACTAAATCTAAAATTTTTTTTACAAATTTTTTTTTGGCGCTGAACATGTTAATTTTTTTTGAAATTGATGAGGTTTTTACCGATCATTTCTTGCGGTTTGGCTATTTCTAGTAAATATAAAATCGAAGGAGCGATATCGCACAATCCACCATTTTCTAATGAAAATAAATTAGCATCGCGACTTATCAAAATAAATGGCACCGGATTAGTGGTGTGAGAGGTGTGGGGTTGATTATTTTCATCAATCATACATTCAACATTGCCATGATCTGCAGAAATTAATAAAACACCATCTTGCTGTAAAATAGCTTTTTCTAAAATTCCCAATTGATAATCAATAGCCTCGCAAGCCTTTATCGAAGGATCAATTAGGCCTGAATGACCAACCATATCAGTATTGGCATAATTTACTAAGATAAAATCATATTTATTGCTTTCTATTGCTTTACAAAGATTTTCACCAATTTCTCTGGATGACATTTCTGGTTTGAGATCATATGTTGCAACATTAGGTGATGGTATCAAAATACGATCTTCATTATTAAATTCTTTTTCTTGTCCACAAGAAAAAAAGAATGTAACGTGAGCATATTTTTCAGTTTCGGCAATGCGCAATTGCTGTAAATTATTATTGGCTAAAATTTCTGGCAATGAATTTTTAATTTGAGTTTTAGGAAATAAAACGCGATAGAATTTATTAAGATCTGGTGAATATTGCGTAAGCGCTATGGCCATTGAAAATTTTTTACTTTCCGCAAGTTTTTGTGAAATCTGGCGAGCGCGATCAGCACGAAAATTGCAAAAGATTAATCCATCATTTTCACTAACACCTTTGAAATTATCAATTATGCAAGGTTTAACAAATTCGTCAGTTATATTTTGAAAATAAGCATTCTTGATCACTGCTGATGGGTTTTTAAAATTTTCACCAATGCCAAATAAAATTGCATCGCAAGCCAATTTTATGCGCTCCAATTTTTGATCGCGATCCATGCTGTAATAGCGTCCGCAAATTGAAGCGATTTTAAAATCTTTGATTTTTTCTAAAAAAATTTCTGCACTTTTTTGGGCTACATCGCGACCATCAAGAAAGGCATGAATTAAAACTTTTACATGATTTTTTTGTAAAAAATCAGCAAGAAAAATAATGTGATCAAGATGTGAATGAACCCCGCCATCTGACAACAAGCCCATGAGATGACAGGTTTTATCGCTATTTTTAAAATTAGCAATTAGCGAAAGTAAATCAGTATTTTTTTCAAAACTTCCATCTTTTATAGCGTTATTTATGCGGGGCAAATCTTGATAAATAATTCTTCCTGCGCCAATGGTCATATGTCCAACTTCTGAATTGCCAATTTGCTTGTCAGGAAGACCAACGGCAAGGCCCGAAGTTTCTAATTGTGAAAGTGGATAATTTTTTAAAATGCGTTGATAATTTGGCATTTTAGCTTCAGCAATCGCATTGGACTTAATTTGTTTTGGGGTCTTGTCACTATCAATACCAAAGCCATCTAATATGCATAATAAAATCGGTTTTTTTATATTATTTTTTAACATATTCTAACTTAAAATATTAATAACTAATTAATGTCATTAAAAAAAATAATTTTTAATATTCTTAAGCAATTAAATTTTTTACAAAATTTGGTAAAGCAAAACTGCCAAGATGTACTTGTGAATTGTAATAACGCAAATTTTGCTTGGCAACAAATTCGTCTATCACGGGACTATTGGCAATTTTTTCTAGTTGATAATTTTGTTGTGCATTTTTTATACCATATTGAAATGACCACATTCCAGTAGGATAGGTAGGAACAAAGAAAAGTGAAACATTGGTATTATTTTGACCAAAAATATTTTTTAAAGTTGAATTTAATTCAACAAAAACTTTTTCATTAAATTTTGGTGACTCACCTTGTGAAACTAATATTCCGTCATTCTTTAAAGCTTTGTAACAATTTTTGTAAAACTCGATACTAAACAAACCTTGAGCAGGACCAACTGGATCAGAGCCATCAACAATAATAACATCATAAGAATTAGCAGGAGCGTTTTTAACGAATGAAATTCCATCATCAACAATTAATTCAAGCTTAGGGTGGTCTAGCGCACAAGCAATTTCTGGTAAATGTTTTTTACAAGCTTCGATTACTTCATTGTCAATTTCCACCATAGTTACTTTCTTGATATTTTCATGTCTTAGAATCTCTCTAACCGTTCCACCATCTCCTCCGCCAATTACGAGAATTTTTTGAGGATTGTGATGAGTAAACATGGCGATGTGGCTAATCATTTCGTGATAGTGATATTCGTCCTTTTGGGTAGTCATGACCATATTGTCAAGAGTAAGGATTTTGCCATATTTATAACTCTCAAGAATGCGTACCCTTTGATAAGGAGATTGTTGATCATGAAGAATTTCACCGGTATAACGAAGCGATAAAGCTTGGTCTTCATCTTTATCGGTGAACCAAACATTGCGAGTGTGAAAATCTGGATTATTCCACTTATTTTTGGTGCTATCAATATTGCTAATTTTGAAATCGCTTCGTTTTAGCAAATTAACCGATCCACGTTTCATTTCAATTGCCGAGTAAGAATCAGAGCCAAAAGATTTTTTTAAATAATCAAAAGAAATCCAAGCATCAATTTCACCGCAAGTAAAAAGATCAACTGCCGCATAGCCCCATTCAGGCCAGGTATGAATTGCTAAATGACTTTCTTGAATAACCACAACTCCTGAAACTCCATAAGGAGAAAAGTGATGAAATGTTGAATTTATAACTGTAGCGCCAGCTTTTGATGCGGCGTCAACCATGTTTTTTTCGATAGTTGCAACATCATTTAGAATCGCTGGATCGCAATTCATAAATTCAATCAAAATGTGATTTCCTAAGGCTTTATTCATATGGAATTAGAAATTTTAAAAAAGAAAATAAAAATAATTATAATTGCTAATTAGTCAAGTTTTTTATCGAGTATTTAGCTTGTAAGTCAGAGGTAATAGTGATTTTTAAATTTAAATTTGCGAAAGATTAACTTCTTTCTTTTCGCCAGTTTTACGATCTTTAATTTCAACCATGCCAAGGCTTAAGGATTTTGGCCCAACAATAATTTGTTTAGGAATGCCAATCAAATCAGCAACGGCAAATTTTTGTCCAAGACTATTTTCGCTATCATCATAAAGAACTTCGATACCTTTATTTTGAAGTTTGTGATAAATTTCTTCGCAAGCTTTGTTGCAGTTTTCGTCATTACTGCGAATATTGATTAGCATTACTGCAAAAGGAGCAAGAGCCTCAGGCCAAATAATTCCTTTTTCATCATGATTAGCTTCAATAGTTGCTGATACAACGCGAGAAACCCCGATGCCGTATGAACCCATATTTGGATAAATTTTTTGAGAATTTGCTCCCATTACGCTAGCTTGCAAAGCTTGCGAATATTTTGATTTGAAATTAAAAATTTGCCCAACTTCAATTCCCCGCTTTGAAACTAATTGGTCAAGCGGAATTGGACAATTATTTGGATCATGAAGATCATCGGCAGTAGCGTATATTTTTTGTAAAGATTGAATATCGAAATCAGCGTTGGAAGAATTATTTTCAAAAACTTCATCGAGTTTTTTATCATAAAAAATTGCACTTTCGCCAACATCAGCAAGAATATGAAATTCATGCGATAAATCACCGCCGATCGCTCCCGTATCTGCTCGCAATGCAATTGGTTTTAAACCCATTCGTAAGAAAATTTTATAATAAGTTTCATACATCAAATTGTAAGTTTTGCGCGCATTTTCTTCGTCAATGTCAAATGAATAAGAATCCTTCATCAAAAATTCTCGACCACGCATCAAGCCAAATCTGGGACGAATTTCATCACGAAATTTCCAATTTATTTGGTAAAAATTTTTTGGTAAATCCTTATAGGAATTGATGTTTTTACGAAATAAATCGGTGATAACTTCTTCATGAGTTGGTCCATATAAAATATCGCGATCATGACGATCTTTTATGCGCAACATTTCTTTGCCGTAAGCATCATAACGACCAGATTCGATCCACAATTCTGCAGGTTGAATCGTTGGCATTAAAATTTCCAGCGCTCCAGCCTTATCCATTTCTTGGCGAATAATATTTTCAATTTTGCGAAGTACTCTAAGACCCAAGGGAAGCCAGCTATAAATGCCTGATGCGGTTTGGCGAATCATGCCAGAGCGCAGTAAAAGTTGATGAGAAACAACAGATGCTTCAAGAGGAATTTCTTTAAGAGTTGGTAAAAAATAGTTTGATAAACGCATATTTTTATTTTGTAATTGATTTAATGAATTGCTTGGCGATGTCGATTCCCCTAAGGTCAATTGCATGATCGAGATCCTCTAAACCATGAGACTCGAAAGGAATTTCTAGTCTTGTTAAAATTTTTTGAGCTTCTAAGAAATTATCGAAATCCAGTACCGAGTCTTCTTGCCCGTGAATCAAACAGGTTTTAGTTTTTGATATTATTTTTTCACCAACATTAGTTGGTTCTATTATTTTACCAGAATAACTAATAACTCCTGCTAATTGTTGTTGAGAAATCATTCCTTGATAATTGGCCATCATCGAACCTTGTGAAAAGCCAATAAGAATTAATTCACAATGATTTAATTTTAAACGAGTAAGTTGTTCATTTAAAAAATCTTGTAAAATTTTATTGGATTTTTTTATTTCTGCGCCAAGTTGCAACAATGATTTTCTTTGGTCATTTTCATAAAGTGAAAACCATTGATAAGCGTTGGGAAATCTACCTTCCCAAGGTTCAATTGCATTTGGTGACAAATATAAAGCTTGCGGTAAAACTTGCGCAAAATCATCAGCCAATGTAATTAAATTTTGACCATTAGCACCATAGCCATGTAAAAAAACTACTAGATATTTTGGGTCTTTGCTTATAGTATATTCGTAAAATTTCATATTAAAATTTTCAATTAATTTAGATCGATTAACAATGATCTTAAATTTAAAATTAAAATAATTTCATGCTAACTTGCGATAATCTAACACTAATTAAAGATAACAAGAAAATTTTTAGCAATCTAGGATTTTCATTAAGCACATCATCAGCGCTTGTGATTGCTGGTGGAAATGGCAGTGGTAAAACTTCGCTTTTAAAAATTATTGCGGGAATTATGACTGCGCAAAACGGCAAGATTCTTTGGGGATTGCGCGATGTTGAAGAAATGCGCGATATTTTTAATGGCGATATGCAATTTATTGGTCATAAAAATTTTTTAAAACAAGAATTAACGGTTTTTGAAAATCTTGAATTTTACGCTAAATTAGCTGATACGCAAATGGCCTTGAGTTCGGCTTTAAGTTTTTTTGAATTAAACGAAATTGCCAATATAAAAGTCAAAAACCTATCGGCCGGAGTTCAAATGCGCGTTAGACTTGCTAGGTTACTTGCTTGCCCCGCAACCTTATGGCTTCTCGATGAACCTTCCACCAATTTAGATTTAGCAAATAAACAAAAACTTCATGGCTTAATTAAATCAAGAATAAAAGAGCAAGGCATTGCCTTAATTGCAACTCATGATGAAATGTTTTTTGATTTAGGGGTAAAATTAAATGTTGAAGATTTCAAATAAACTTTATTTATCAATATACTATTTCCATAGATAAATGCATTACTGACGCTTTAAAATTTGCTTAATGTAATATTGCAGTTATTGGCAATTTTTAAGGCATTTAAAATTCTGGGCAAATAAAAATTTAATTTTTCTTCTAAACCGAAAGAAGCATTGAAAATAAACATTCCACAACTATGCATTTTATTTTTTTGAAGGATTTGATTTGTAGATAATTTAACTTGTGAAGAAAAATTTTTAGAAAAACCAATATCAAAAATTATCTGCAATGCATTTTTAAATTTCAATTGCTTAAGTTGTTGATAAAAATCTTCAAGCAATTTTTCTTGACCTTCAATGATTGGAAACCAAAGCAAATAAACGCCATGAGCGAATCTTTTTTGAGCGTTAACTAAGCCAGAAAAACAGCATTGATAATCGCTAGAAACTTTTTGATTAAATTTTTCGTAAGCTGGATCGACGATAATTAAACCGCGATTTTCTAGCGGTGGTAATTTTGATTTTAATAAAGAAAAGCCATCAATATTTTCGCAAATAATTTTTTTATTGCCTTGAAAATTGCGCTTTAATTGATAAAAAACTTCAGGTGATTTTTCAACAAAAATTGCACGATCTTGTGCTCGTAAAAAGTTTTTTATAAATAATGGCGATCCTGGGTAGTCCTTGATTTTATTAGTTAAATCATCAATTTCACAAATATTAATTTTTGCTAAAATTTTTAAAAAACTTACTGGCAAAATTTCTTGAAAATTTGATTGTTTAAGAATTTTTAAAATACCATCATCGGCTTCAAAACTATTGAGTTTAATTGCTTCATTGAGCGAATATTTTCCAGCTCCACCATGAGTATCAAGTGCAAAAAAACCGCTATTTTTTTCATGAAATTTTTCTAAACACAAACACAAAATTACATGCTTAAAAACATCGGCGAAGTTTCCAGCGTGGTAAAGATGTTGATAATTCACGGAATAAATTTTTTAAATTTTTTCAAAAAATCTGGTAGTTCAGAAATTATGGTTAAAGGCTCTGATAAATAACCATTAATGGTTATTTTATAAGCATGCAAACATAATCTTGGAGATAATTCTTTACGTAAGACTTTAGTCCCACCATATTTAACATCATTTAAAACTGGATAGCCAATTTCTTTACAATGAACACGAATTTGATGTGTCCTGCCAGTAACTGGCATTAATTTTAGCAAAGTGAAATTGGTAAAACGATGCAGGACTTCATAATTAGTGATAGCAATTTTTCCGTCAATATGATCTGGTAAAACCTTGTCATTTTTGCCAAGATTTTTTTTGATCAACGGGATGTTAATTATGCCATGATCTTTTTTAACTAAGTTGTAAACCAAGGCCAAGTATGTTTTATCAATATCTTTATTTTTAAATGCTAAAGTTAATTTATCGGCTGTTTGATTATCCTTAGCGATCAATAAAATACCGCTAGTATCTTTATCAAGTCGATGAACCAACTGATATTTTTTAACTTTTAAAGCATCGTCAATACAAAATTCAATTCCTGTTCCACCTTGAGTAGCAAGGCCAGATGGCTTATCAATGGCGATTAAATTTTCATCTTCGTAAAGTGGATTGCTAAAAAATTTTTCATAAAATTGTGCAATTTTATTTAGTGAAATTTGATCAGTTCTTGGTGCTTTAGTTTTGCGCAAAGCCAAATCGCTGTAGATTTTTATTTGATCTTCAACTTCAACGCGATAAGCTGAGTCAACTCTTCGATCATTAACCTTAACTTTTTTTTCGCGAATTAATTTTTGCGCTAAGGCGAAGGAAATATCAAATTTTTCGCATAAAAACTTATCTAAGCGATAATCCACAAAATCTTTATTTACTTCAGTTGTAATCATTGAAAAAATATTTTAGTAAATGAAATTAAAATTATAACCACAAAAATGATGATAAAAATAGTTTTTTAATTAAATCCTCTTTGATCAAATAAGTCAAGTGTTCAGACTTAATTTTAATTTTTAAAAAAATAATTTTTAACGAGAATTTGTTTGACATTCATTTTTTTTTAAAGAATATTTTAATATAAATTTACTAATTAAATTTATTATTTTTTAAATTTTTCACCAATTCATTTTTAATAATAAAATTTTTAAATATGTCATTATCCAGCGAGCAAAATCATGCTAAAACACCAAATCATCAAATCGAAACCCGAAGCGATATTCTGCCCGTTCACATTGCCAATTATTTTTTATGGCGAGCGAAAAAAGAAGGAGTTAGCGATATTACTCCTTTAAAATTAGTTAAGCTCGTTTACTTTACTTACGCATGGTATTACGCAGTATATGATCAAAAATTATTTGCCGAAAAAATCGAAGCTTGGCAATATGGACCAGTTGTTCCTTCAATCTATCATGAATTTAAAATCTTTGGCAATAATCCAATTGATCGCTATGCAATTAATTTTGATCCTAAGGAAGGCATTACTAAGCCAATTATTGCTAAAGAAGATGATGAGATACTTTATACGGTTAACGCTGTTTGGAAATCTTATCGAAATAAAGATGGTTGGTCTTTAAGTAAAATCACTCACGAAGGCAATAATAGCCCATGGAAATCAGCTTATATTCAGGGCGAAAATAATGAAATTGATTTGAATCTAATGCTTCAAAGAGCTAATGAAGCTATTTTAAAATATCGCGATGTTATTTATCAATAATTAAATATCCAAAATGACTAGCGAGATAAAGGATATTTTTTCTAAACAAACATTACAGTATAGTGATATTGAATTAAAAGAGCAAAAAAAAGAGATTTTTAAAGGTAAAACAACAGGCCATATCAATCAATATAATCCCGATCTTCATGAATTAGAATCAAAATCATTGGATAATAAATCTAAAAAAATCGATATTTGTTTAAGAATTTCTTTTGCATTTTGGGTTTTGGTTATCGTAACTAGTTTTTTGCTTTTTGTAAAAGAAATTTTATATCTAAAATTCAATTATGATAAAAACCTTAGCGATAATGTAATTATTGCCTTATTAACCACCACAACCATCAATGTTTTAACCTTAGCTTTTATGGTCATAAGATATCTCTTTCCCAAAAAACTTAAGAAAAAAATTTCATCAAATAATAACCAAAAAAAATAGCGATTAAAGAAATTAAAACGCTTGAGATTGCATAAAGCAAAGCAATTGAATTTTGATTTGCTTGAATTAGGCGAAATAAATCAAGGCTAAATGCACTGAAAGTAGTGTATCCCCCTAATAAACCAATCAATAAAAAATTTTTAAGATCTATAGAAAATTCACTAAAATTTTTGATAATAAAAAAATATAAGATTCCTGCTAAAAAAGAGCCGATAACATTAACCAAAAAAGTCGCGAAAGGAAATTTATTAAAACCAATTATCAGATTATTTTGGATTAGATTTTTTGTTAGTGAATTAATTATTTCATAACTAAGAAACCTTAAAACTCCTCCAAGAGCACTTCCGCAAGCAATAATTAGAATATTGTTTAACATTTAAGAAAAATATTAGATTAAAATATAAACCAACTTTTTTTAGATTAGATTAGTTATTGCTAGTTAAATTATATTTGTTTTAACTAGTAATTATTTTAAGCTAAGTTTTTTAATTTATCGGCTAAGTCGGTTTTTTCCCAAGAAAATCCGCCATCGGCTTCAGGGGTTCGACCGAAATGACCATAAGTTGCAGTTCGTTTATAAATTGGTTTGTTTAAGCCAAGGTGAGTCCTGATTCCGCGAGGAGTTAAATCAACAATTTCATTAATTATCTTAGCTATTTTATTGCCTTCGATACCCGTATGATGATTATTAACATATAGCGACAATGGCTTGGCAACGCCAATTGCGTAAGAAATTTGAATTGTGCAACGAGTTGCTAGTCCAGCTGATACAACATTCTTAGCGAGATAGCGAGCCATATAAGCAGCTGATCGATCAACTTTGGTTGGATCTTTTCCAGAAAAAGCTCCGCCACCATGAGGGGAAGCTCCACCGTAAGTATCAACAATAATTTTTCTGCCAGTTAAACCAGCATCGCCATCAGGACCGCCAATTACAAATTTACCAGTTGGATTAACTAAAAATTTTTCTTCCTTACACATCCAGCCACTTGGCATAGAAGACTCAACATAAGGACGAATTAATTCACGAACTTGTTTTTGTGTAATTCCTTCGCGATGCTGAATCGAAACAAGAATTGTTTCGGCGCGAACAGGTACACCATTTTCATACCACAAGGTTACTTGACTTTTTGCATCAGGGCCAAGGTCCTTTAATTTACCAAGGCGTATTGCATTCATAATGTTATGTAAAATACGATGAGCATAAAAGATTGGAGCAGGCATTAATTCTAAAGTTTCATTACAGGCATAGCCAAACATTATGCCTTGATCGCCAGCACCTTCATCCTTAGAGCCTGAAGAGTCAACGCCCATAGCAATATCTGCGGATTGTTCGTGAATAAGATTGGTTATCTCAAGATTTTGCCAATGAAAACCTTGCTGTTCATAGCCGATATCTTTTATCGTTTGACGAATAATTTCTTCAACATTATTTTTGCTAATTTCGGGAGCTCTAATTTCTCCACCAATAATAACGCGATTAGTCGTGGCAAAAGTTTCGATTGCTAATCGTGAATAGGGATCTTTTGATAAATAAGCATCAACCAAGCTATCTGAAATTTGATCGCAAACCTTGTCAGGATGACCTTCTGAAACCGATTCAGAAGTGAATAAATAATCTTTAGGCATATTATAATTTCGTAAAAATTATGGAAGGCTTTCCAAAAAAAATAGTTAGATTTAAAAAAATCTTAAAAAACCAATTCTAACGGTGGTGTAGTCGGAGTCAATTAATCCAACTTTTCCAACATAGCGTTGTGCTGAAAATCTAAATGTGTTAATATCGTTTAAACTAATTTGCAATCCTGCTGAATAAAAAAAACGAGTTTGGTGAGAACCTCTTATAATTGATTTTCCGTTAATATCCATATAGCTAAGATTCCCGCGCATATCTGATAAACCAAATTCGCCAAATAATTCAAAAAAATTTTTAATTACTGGCATGAAAGTTAGCAATGAAAAATTATAGTGATCAATTTTATAAAGAGCTTTTCTAGCAAGAGGTTGGGCATTTTTTAGAGCTATAGAATCAAGATCTGTTTGAACCCAATTGACGTTCAAACCAAAGTTATCATGAAAACGAATATGCGCACCAATGGCAATATTTTCAAGATTGTAAATTTGTTTAAAAATATGTTCGGTAGTTGAGAAGTTTTTATTATTACCAGCTCCTGATATTCTAGGGGCGTTATACTCAATTGAGAGAGCGGGTTTTATATAAAAATTATTATTACTAAATATTTTTTTAGCATCTTCATTAGCATAACTTGCTGAATTGATAACAAAAAAACTAAGTAAAAAAATTAATAAAATGTTAATTTTAGAATTTGGTAAAAAGGTATTTAAAATCATTTTAAAAAAAAGTGAAGGAATTAAATTAAAAAACACAAATTAAATTGCAAAATTTGCAATGCAAGTATTGATTTTGAAGAGATGATTTTATTTTAAGGCGTTGTGAAGGCGATTAATAATTTCATTTTTTCCTAAAATTTCTATAATCTCAAAAATACCACCAGAAGATTGTGAAGAGTAGGTTAAAGCGAGACGAAGAATTGGCGCAAAATCTTTAATTTTTAATGAATTTTCCTTGGTAAATTCATCGATATTTATTTTAATATTTTCAGAATTCCACTTATCGATTTTATTAAAAACTGATAAAAGATTTTTCAGTAAAGATTCCTTTTCCTGTAAAATTTTTTTATTTTCTATGCTAAATTCTTGGTTAAAATCATTAAAATAAATTTTGCAATTATCGGCTATTTGAGATATTAAGTTAGATTTTTCCTTTAGAAAATTAAGGGCAAAAATTAAGCGATTTTCTTCTTCTTCATTGGGTTTTTTTTCTAAAAAATCATTTACATAATTGAATAATTCATTATTTGATTTCTGTTTAAGATAGTGATGATTGAGGTGATTAAGTTTAACAAAATCAAAGCGTGAAGGTGATTTACCAACTCTATCAAGATTAAACCATTCAATAGCTTGCTCATCGCTAATTATTTCTTCATCACCATGTGACCAACCAAGACGAAGTAAATAATTGCGCATTGCTTGGGCTAGGTATCCGAGTTGTTTATATTCAATTACCGAAGTTGCGCCATGACGCTTCGAAAGTTTTGCGCCATCGCTACCGTGAATTAATGGAATATGGGCGAATCTAGGAACATCCCAATCCAAAGCTTGGTAAATAATTTTTTGACGAAAGGCATTTGTTAAATGATCATCTCCGCGAATAATATGTGAAATTTTCATATCATAATCATCAACTACAACTGCAAGCATGTAAGTCGGGGTATTATCACTGCGAAGTAAAACTAAATCATCAATCTCACAATTTTTAACATTTATTTTGCCTTGCACCAAATCATCAATTTGCGTTTCTCCATCCAAAGGAGATTTGAGGCGAATAACTGGTTTTGTAGTTGAGCTTTGTGATTTAAATTGATTTCGCCAAGGACTTTGGAAGCGAAAAACTTGACCTTTTTTTTCGGCATCCTGACGCATTTCATCAAGCTCTTGGGAGCTAGTGTAGCAGTAATATGCTTGGTTTTTTTCTAATAATTGATGTGCAACTTCAACATGTCTTGTGATGTTTTGAGATTGCATAACAATTTCATCATCATGCTTTAAACCTAGCCAGTCAAGACCTTGAGTAATAGCTGAAATAGCTGAATTTGTTGATCTTTGCGCATCGGTATCCTCAATGCGCAATAAAAATTTTCCGTGATGATGTTTGGCAAAAAGATAATTAAATAAAGCGGTACGAGCTCCACCAATATGCAAATAACCAGTTGGTGATGGAGCAAAACGAACTATAACTGACATTTTTTTTAAAATTTATTTATAATATTTCACCAAGATTACAGCGAGTTTTTTTGATTGAAAAGAAAATTTTTAATAAAAATTTTTAATTTGATTTAGTAAATTACGTTTCATTTAAGAAAAGATTTAAAAATCACCTTGAACAAATTATTTTTAAAATTTAATAATTTGAAAATACTTACTTTTCAATAGCCATTAATGTTATTGATAAAATAAAAGAAATTCCTATAGATTATTAATAAATGACTAAAGCCACTTCCTCTATTGATATAGGCATAAAGCTTCTTGAAAAAAAAGTTATTTCTGATGACCAATTAGAGATTGCTAAAAAAGAACTTGGGCGTGATAAAAGTGGTAAGAGCATAGGGGCGATTTTAGTTGAGATGGGCTTTGTTTCCGAAGGTGCGCTAGGTGAAATTTTAAATGAATCTACGGGAATAAAAAAATTTGACTTATCTAGTTCAATTATCGATGCCAAATTAGTTAAAAAATTACCCAAGGAATTTGCGATGCGCGGTAAGTTAATCGCTGTTTCTTACAATGCATCATCGGTTACAATTGGCATGGCTGATGTTTTTGACATTGTGGCAATTGATCAAGTGCGTAGATTTTTTCCTTTCGAATTTAAAATAATCCCTGTCTATATTCCTGAAACTGATATCATGAAAGCGATCGACCAGTATTATGATTACGAGATGTCAATTGAGGGAATTCTAAAAGAAATTGAGTCGAAGGGGGCAAAGAAAAGCTCTAGTGAAGAAGAGGAGTTGAAGGCCGATTATAAAAGTCCAATGGTGCGTTTAGTTGATGCTATTTTAACCGACGCAGTTCATCGTGGAGCATCGGATTTGCACTTTGAACCCGAAGGTTCATTTTTAAGAATTCGTTATCGTATTGATGGTAAAATGACCCAGATTCGAAGTATTCATAAAGACTATTGGTCAGCGATTGCAGTGCGGATGAAAATTATGTCAGGAATGAATATTGCCGAAAGTAGAAGACCTCAAGATGGGAGAATTCATTCTGAAATTATTGGCCGTAAAATTGACTTTCGTGTTTCTACGCAACCAACGATCAACGGTGAAAATATCGTTATGCGTATTCTTGACGAAAAGCAATCAATTCTCGCCATCGATAAAATTGGTTTTTCAGAAGCTAATATTAAAATTTTAAAGAAAATTGTCCAACGTCCCGAGGGTGTAATTATTCTTACAGGTCCAACTGGTTCAGGTAAAACGACAACTCTTTACACCGTTCTTAATTACATAAACTCGATTGATAAAAACATCATGACCCTTGAGGATCCGGTGGAGTATCACTTGCCACTCATTCGTCAATCAAATATTCGTCATGATGTTGGTATGGATTTTGCTTCAGGTATTAAAGCCTTATTGCGTCAAGATCCCGATGTAATTCTAGTGGGTGAGATTCGTGATAAGGAAACTGCAATTACTGCAATTCAAGCTGCGATGACTGGTCACCAAGTATATAGCTCTCTGCATACCAATGATGCCCTTGGAGCAATTCCACGACTGATGAATATTGGCGTGCCAAATTATTTAATGTCGGGAGCTTTAATTGGAGTAATTGCTCAACGTTTAGCGCGAAAAATTTGTTCAAATTGTAAAAAAGAATTTCCCGTCGAAGATTCTGACAGAAAGCTTCTTGGTGAAAAATATGCGCATGTAAAAAATATTTTTAGAGGAGTTGGTTGCGAAAAATGTGGACAAAGCGGTTATAAAGGCAGGATAGTGATTTGTGAAATTTTACCTTTTGATCGTGAACTTGATGAGTTGATTTTGCATGAAGCTGGAAGAAGAAAAATGATGGAATATGCTCTTTCAAAAGGATTTGTATCGATGGTTGAAGACGGGATCCAGAAAGTTGTTGCCGGAGTAACTGATCTAAAAGAGTTGATAAGAGTTGTTGACTTAACTGATAGAATGTAGCAAATTTAAATGATTTTTAATTAAAATTATAAAATATATTATGTCGCAATTTTTTAAAATCGAAGTAATTGAGGAAGAAAAAAATTTAATGTTTGAACAAAAGCCATATCAAAAAATAAGCAAGGAAATCGAGATTAGTGTTTGGCCTGAATTCATTGATAGCAAAGTAACCGGTGTTGGTGAAATTTTTATTTGGTCATATCAAGTTCGTATCGAAAACAGGAATATCTTTGCTGTAAAATTAATATCACGCTATTGGCGAATCATTGATGAAAATGGCGAATTACAAGAGGTTAAAGGCGAGGGTGTTGTTGGTGAACAACCAACAATTAATTCACAAAATAGTTTTCAATATTCAAGTGGAGTTCATCTAACTTGTCCATCAGGAATTATGTCGGGAAATTATAAAATGCAAAACCTTGAAAATCTTGAGTTTTTTGAGGTGGCGATACCGCCCTTTTCTTTAGACGGCGTTATTCATAAATCATCATTGAATTAACTGGCAATGTTGACACTTGCATTTGAATGTTCCAATTCGCAATTAGCGGTAGCGATTATTCAAGAAGGTAAATTATTATCCCAAGAAGTGATCGAAGATGGTTTTAGTCATAGTGAATTATTGGTGGTAAAAATAAATGATATTTTACAAAAAAATAATTTACATTTTGACGATTTGCATTTAGTTGTGGTAAGTAACGGACCAAGTAGTTTCACGGCATTGCGCGTTGCATTAACGGTTGCTAAAATAATTAACATTTCTTTAGAAAAGCCAGTTATTACTGTTAATAAATGTGAATCAATAGCATTTTTCTTTAAAAGTAATTTAAAAATGTTTAAAGTTATTGAAAATGAAATGCAATTAACAACTATTGTTGGTGCAGGTGGTGAAGAAATTTTTATTGCCAAATATGACTTAAAAGATGGTAAATTAAAAACCCTGACAGATCCAAGATTGTCTAATGTTGATGAGATAATTAATGAAATACAAAAAACACCAAATCTACTTTTATTTGATCAAGAAAATCTATATCAAAAATTTATAAATAATTTTTCAGAAAAAATATTTTTAGTCAATAATGACCCCCTTCATCTTGCTTTAATCGGGCAAGAAAAATATCAACAATTTGGCGGTGCAAAAGAAATTTTGCCAATTTATTTAATTGAGCCAAAAATTACTAAAAGAAAAAATTAAATTAAAATTTTAACTATAATCCCTAAGCGATGACCGTCTAATGTAATTGATTAAATTATTATAAAAAATATTTATTACTATTTTTTAATAATTTTAAAGAATTTTACGCTAATAATATTATTTTTATAGCTAATCTCAGGATCAATATTGTGATTATATTTTGGTAGGTTAAATGAATGATAAAAAGCTTGTGAATCATCGCTATTGCCATATTGTTTATCGTTAATAATCATCTTTGCCTTAGGGTTGATAATGGAAGAAAAATTTAAAGTTTCCTGATTGATTGAAATAATTACATCTTCATGACGAAAACCCGTGAGAATTAAATCAAAAGAAAAAGCTTTATCATCTTCATATTTTCTAACCTCGGTTTTTTTAATTACTTGATCAGCTATTTTGTCCTTTTCTTGCTTTGGAGTATTAGCTTTATTGATCTTATCAAATTTCTTAGAAATTTCTTTTTGAGTATTTTCTAGTGATTTACTAGTTTTATTTAATGCTGAATTTAAATTATTTTTAACTTCAGCGACAAATTTCTCGCCATTAAATATAAAAATCTCTTGTTTTTGATTCTCAGTATTTCCCTTGGCATTACTAAACCAAGAAGTAAAAGTTTTTTTTGAATATTGCCATGAAGTGAAGTGATTTTTAAAATAATCTAAAATTTTTTGACTTCCAAAGCCAATAAATAGGAATATAATGGCTATAAAAATTTTATGCGAAAAAAAATTCTTCATGATGATTTGTTGATTTAATTTTAAATATAACTTTTTTATAGCGCTTCAACGCTTGATTATTATGAATAAAATGCCATAGTTAAAAAAATATTTAAAAAATTTTTAAATTTATGTTTGGTAAAAATAAAATTTCGCACCTTAAAAATCATCTAGGAAATTTTCTAGAGGTGCAAGAAATTTTTGCAACAATTCAAGGTGAAGGACCTTTTGTAGGAAGACCAGCAATCTTTATCAGGCTTGGGGGTTGTAATCTTCAATGCAGTTTTTGTGATACCGAATTTGATTCAGCCCAAACAATTAATCTGCCGGATATTATTGATAGCGTAATCAAATTATCCAAAAATTCTCAGCAAAAAATTGTTCGCAAATTAGTTGTTATAACCGGAGGGGAGCCAATGCTTCAGCCAATCTCCAAGCTTTGCAATAAATTGCTAAAATTAAATTTTCAAATACAAATAGAAACAAATGGAACATTGATGCGGAAATTACCAAAAGCTGTAAAAATAGTTTGTTCACCCAAAAATTCTCAAGGGAAATATTACGGTCTTCATCCTGAATTATTGGCGAGAATCAATGCTTTGAAATTTTTGATCTCCGCATCAAATCCCAATTATTCTAGCGTTCCAGATTTAGGGCAAAGCAATTATAACATTCCAATTTATGTTCAAGCCATTGATGAGTATGACTCAATTAAAAATCAAGCTAATCTTAACAAAGCTTTGCAGATTTGTGATGAAAATGGATATTTAATCTCAATGCAAATACATAAAATTTTAAATATTCGCTAATTTAATTAGCTCGGTTTTAAATTTACAAAATTTCGTTTGGAATAAAACTTTCCAGCTGTTTTTTATTGATTTCACGAAGTTCTCCAATCTGCATATTTCCAAGAAGAAAAGGTCCAAAGGAAGTTCTAATTAAGCGATTAACTTGCAAGCCAAGATGCTCCATGATGTTTCTAATTTCACGATTTTTTCCTTCTTCCAAAGCAATTGATAGCCAAGAATTAGATTCCTTTTCAACATCGACAGTAACCCTTACAGAACCGTAATGAATTCCTTCAATGGTAATGCCTTTGGCAAGGGATTCAAGTCTTTCATGGTCGATTTTACCAAAAACACGAGCGCGATATTTTCGAACCCATTTATTTTTTGGCATTTCAAGATGACTAGCAAGTGCGCCATTAGTTGTTAAAATCAATAAACCTTCAGTGTTGAAATCTAACCTTCCAACGCTAATTACGCGTGGAAAATTTTTAGGCAAAAGATTAAAAATTGTTTTACGATTTTTTGGATCCTTAGTGGCAGTAATTGTGCCAACTGGTTTATAAAAAAGCCACAAGCGTGTATCTTGTTTGGCATTGATTAATTTACCATCTACCTTGATGGAGTGATCAGTTATAAAAACTGCTGGAGTGTCAATGACCTTTCCATTAACACAGACGCGACCGTCAAGAATAAACTGTTCGGCCTCTCTTCTGGAGCATAGGCCAGATTGAGCTATAACTTTAGCTACCCTTATTCCTTCGACTAATTGTTGATCTTTCATTTTAATAAAGTTTTGGTTTGTAAAAATTCTTTGGATTTTGCAATAAAAGCATTGAAAATTTTGACATCAGTTGGAGATGAATTGAGCTCCGGATGCCATTGAATGCCAATGCAAAATGGATGAAGTGGTTTTTCAACTGCTTCTATTATTCCATCATCTGCATGGGCAACGATATTTAATTCAGGACCAACTGACGCTACAGCTTGATGGTGTGAAGAATTAGTCTTAATTTCATCCTCGCCAATTATTGTTTTTAGTCGTGATTCTTTTTTAACTATAACCTTGTGATAAGCTTTATTATATTCTTGAAAGCCACTTATATGAGATTGCTCGTGATCTAAATAATTCTTATTTTTTTCATCAGGAATGTGCTGAATTAATTTTCCACCATGAAGAACACTTAGAAGTTGCATGCCATTACAAACGCCCAGTATTGGTAAAGTTTGACGCGCAAGCGCTTTAGTTACGAAAGCTGATTCATATTCGCTTCGCTTAAGATTCAATTTGGTGGTAGGATGAATAAAATCCTCGCCGTAAGATTTCGGATCGATATCAAAATATCCGCCAGTTATTAACAACCCATCAATCAAATCTAAATAACTATCTATCGCATCATATTGATAGGTTAGTAAAATTGGTAAACCACCAGATTTAGCAATCGCATCAACAAAACTAGTTCGCAGGGCATAAAAACTTTTAGTAGAATAGCTGTTAATTTCGCCATCCTTATAATCTGGTAATATGCCAATTAAGGGTTTTTGAGTATTGTTATTTTTCATAAAAGTTAAAAAATATTAATCAATAAATTAATTATTCATAAATAAAAGTTTCTAAATAACTTGTGTAACTTGATAATTTTGATAAAATTTCATAAACTGCAACAAGATTTTTAGTGGAATCATTAAAATTATTCACAAAATTATCTTGTTTTACGTTATAAAAATTAGCGCCTAAGGCATTTAAACTGTTGGTCTCATCTCGGTTAGAATTAGCACGAAAAATATTACCAATAATTTGCGAATTAATTAAATAAATTAACGGTTCGCAAGGGTGAGAATTTATTTTATTGATAGTTTTTATACCTTCTTGAATTAAAACTTTATGATTTTCAACGGCCCCTTTTACCACACTCATTTTATTTCGTTCTTTTTTGTTAATCTCTAAAACTTCAGATCCAGATGAAACCGACCAAACGGCCATTCCATATGTTCCATTATCAGCTTTAACAAAAGCGTAAGGCTTGTCACCGATACCATATTCATCATATTTTTTTTGAGTTTTTTTTAAAATTCCTTCAACATGATTGGCAACGCATTCCATGTTAATTTGTTTTTTAAAATCAACCCCATTACAAACATGATGGTAAGTTGAAATTAACCATGGATCAAGATCGATAATTTTACAAAATTCACTAATTAGTTGATCATGAAGATCAAAATGTTTTGATTTGCTGCGTTGATGCCAACCGAGTTTTGCACTAGGAAATATTGGCGTTGTAGTGTTTTTAAAAATTTGTGGAACTTCACTAGTGAGGTCATTATTGAGAATAATTGCATCGGCAATAAAGCCTTCATTAATGGCAATTTTATTATTAATAAGGGTAAGGGGATTGAAGGTGATTACTTGATTATTATCTAACAAAAAATCTGTTGGTTTAATAATTTCTTCACTGAGTGAACCAATTTTTGTTTCTGCACAAGAACTCAAAATTTCTTGTAGTTTGGCAATATTTTCTAAATATTTTAAATTGCGAGTATGATTTTCAGGAATGAGGATAATTTTTGCAATTGGCGAGGAAAAATTTTGTTTAAAAAAATCTTGAGCGTGTTTTTTAGCAATTTCAATATCGCTATTATCAAGATTATTAAAGCCAGCAGGAAAGCAGTTAGTATCAACAGCAGCAATCTTATAATCGCTATGACGCAAGTCTATTGAGTTGTAAAAATTCAAAAATTTATTATTAAATTTTTCAGCAAAAAAATCGTTAATATCATCTTGGTGTTTGGTAATTTTAGCGGTGAGTAACTCAACGATTTTCGACATTTTTTTAATATTAAATTTTATTAGATTCTATTTATAAAACTTAATATTTAAATTGCAAAAAAACTTGTGAAAAATCAATTTTATAGATTTTTTAAAAGGTAATTTACAAAAAATTATTAGCATAAGATTTGGGTTTTATAATTGAGTCATGAGAATCAAGAACTTCAAATTCATAATCTTTGCTTTTAGCAAATTCGATTGCTTGTTCTTTGCTTGAAAAGCTAAATTGTAATTGTGAAGACGTGTCGCTTGATGCAACCCAAGATAAAGGTGCGCTAATTGAACGAGAATTATTTTCCTCAACTAAAGTCATCAACCATTTTTTGGTATTTTTTTTACCTGATTGCGTGGTGGACTTAATTTGGCGATATATCAAAAATTTCATTTGTCTAAAAATAAATTAATTTGGCATTTTTTTTAATTTTCGCCAATGGCTAATAAAAATCAACAATGATTTTTTGATTGGATAGGATAGGGTTGTAAAAAAAATCATTACCGCACCAAGCCATATCAAATAAATAAATGGTTTAAAATAAAGTCTAATTGCGTAATTATCTTCATCATCCTTATTGCCAATCACCACGTATAGATCACCGAGAAAAATATGAGCAATTGATGCCTCATTAGTGCTTTGCTGATTGGTTGGATAAAATCTTAATTGCGGATGTAAATTAGCAATAAATTTATTATTTTTGTTAACGCTAAATTCCCCTTGTCTTGCGATAAAATTATTACTGCGCAAGTAAGTCACGTCATTAAAGGTAAAGCTGTATTCACCAAGCTGAATTTTTTGACCAATTTTCAAATTTTGCTCTTTAGTAAGACCAAAAAAACTACTAAAAATTACTCCAAGAATTATCAACATAAAGCCAAGATGGGCGCATAAAACTGTATATTTTTGTTGCGAAGAAAAAGTCATTAAAAATGCCAAAAAAGCAAAAAATAAAATGAGAATTTGTAAAAAATTAATTGTTTGATAATTGTAAATTATCGCAATTGTAATCAAGAAAGAGATCAATAAACTCAAGGATATTCGCCATATAAATAAAGATTTTTTCTTATAGCCTATTACGCAAAAAAACATTAAAAATGGAATGAGTAAATAACTAAAAATTTGTTGATAATAATTTGCTCCAACAGTAATAAACTCATTTTTAAAAGCTCTTATTGCTATGGGATATAAGGTTCCAAGCAGAACTACAAAAAGAGCTCCTAACAAAAAATAATTATTAACAAGAAATAAAAAAAAATTTAGTTTATTGTATTTATTGTTAGAAGATTTATTTTTAAACAATAAATCAGATTTTTTACCAAGAATAAATAAACCATAACAACCAATAACTGCAACTATAAAAATTATAAAATAACTGCGATTAGCATCAATTGCGAAGCTGTGAACGGATGTTAAAATTCCTGATCGAGTTAAAAAAATTCCAAAAAGACAAAGAATAAAACATAAAATTGTTAAAAAAGCACTCCAAAATTGTAACGATCTATGATGATTGGCAAGCTTGATACTGTGGATTAGAGCGGTAGCGCAAAGCCAAGGCATTAAAGAAATATTTTCAACTGGATCAAAAAACCAATAACCACCCCAACCAAGTTCGCGATAAGCCCACCAAGATCCAAGCATGATTCCTAAAGTTAAAAATCCGTAAGCAAAATAAAGCCAATTGCGCAAAGCTTTTTGAATCGCAATGTTAAATTTTTCATGAATTAAACTGGCAAGCGTCAATGAAAAAACAATGCTAAAGCCAAGATAGCCAAGATATAGCATGGGTGGATGGAGAGCTAAACCTACATCCTGCAAAATTGAATTTAAACCAAGTCCTTCAATTTTTTTATCAAAATTTGAAAGTTGATCAATATTTAAATCAAAGGGATTGGAAGCAAAAGTTGTATAAAAAGCAAATAATGCAATTATTAAACTTTGCAAATTGAGCGTTGTGGTTTTGATTTCGAGATCAATATTGCTAAAAAAGTTAAAAGCAAAATTGTAAAAACATAATGTCGTAATCAGCAACAGCATCGAACCTTCATGATTGCCCCACGACCCTGCTATGCGATAAATTAATGGTTTGAGATGATGTGAATTTTGATAAACATTCAGTAATGAATAATCTGAAATTACATAAGCAATAATCAACACCAATTGGCAAAATAAAGCACATAAGAGCATTGCGCTTGTAAAGACATTAAGCAATTTAGAAAGATTAAAAGCGGAAATTTTATGGCGATAAAAATTGCTAAAAATTGGCAATAAAATTCCCAAAGTAATTTGTAAAAGAAGTAGCGAAAAACCAATATTTGCAATCATTTTATACTCGAATGGAAATGTAATTTTTAATGGTTTCGAGATGATTTTTAATTACATCAAATTTTTCTTTTTTGGAATGCAAATCGCTTAAGAAATTTGGCAATTTCGGTTCACTAACCTGTGAAGAAATTACAGCGTCAGGAAATTTTGCACTATGCGCAGTGGCAAGGGTAATAACAATTTCGCCTTGATAATCCTTACTGGCAATAAACTCTTCAGAGGCAATTGCGCCAATTGCAGTATGGGGATCAAGAACCTCGCCAGTCTGCTCATAAAATTTTTTAATAGCCTGTTTGGTTTTTTGATCATCTACGCTGTAAGCCATAAAATTTTCTTGAATCTTTTGATGAACCTCATCACTAACTTTCAAATTATGAGTTCTTTCAAATTCATTTATTAATTGAACAAATTGATGTTCGAGTTTTAGATTGCGATAAGTATCAAAAAGCAAACGTTCAAAATTACTCGCAACCTGAATATTCATGCTTGGCGAAATAGTTTCAATCATTGATTTTTTAGTATAATCATTATTGTTAATAAATCTTACTAAAATATCATTAGCGTTAGTAGCGATAATTAATTTATGAATATTTAAACCCATTTTTTTGGCAATATAGCCAGCATAAATATCGCCAAAATTGCCACTTGGAACGCTAAAGGAAACTTTATTTTTCTCATTACAGCCAAGGCGCAAAGCACTATAAAAATAATAGACAATTTGCGCCATAATTCTTGCAAAATTAATTGAATTTATTGCAACCATTTTTTTGCCTTTTAAAAAACTTTCGTCACCAAACATTTTTTTTACTATCGCTTGACAATCATCAAAATTTCCTTCAACGGCAAGGTTGAAAACATTATCAGCAATTACCGAAGTCATTTGCTTGCGCTGAACTTCAGAAACTTTTTGATGGGGATGTAAAATAAAAATTTGTAAATTTTTGCAATTAAAACAGCCCTGAATTGCTGCTGATCCAGTATCGCCAGATGTTGCACCAATCACCACCGCTTTTTGATTTCTAGCTTCTAAAAAATAATCAAGCAAATTACCCAAAAACTGCAAAGCAAAATCTTTAAAAGCAAGGGTTGGGCCGTGAAATAATTCAAGCAAAAAATGATTGGCATCAAGCTGTTTTAAAGGGGCAATAGCATTGTGAGAAAAATTTTTATATGACTTAGCAATGATTTTTTTATAATCAGTCATGTTGATTTCATTGTCAACAAAATGGCGAGTTATTTCAAAAAATAATTCAGGATATGAGAGTGTTTTAAGTTCAGCGAGTTTTTTTTCATCAAATTTTGGCAAGAATTCAGGAACATAAAGTCCACAGTCGCTAGCTAATCCTTGCAAAACTACTTCCTCAAAATTGATAATCGGTGCGTTTAATCTGGTTGAAATAAATTTCATTGTTTGATTTTTGTTAAATTAGTTTTTATGATTAAATTTAATAAAACTATTTTTAGAATTAATTGTAAATTAAGTCAATGATTGCGAATCAAAATTTTAATGACAAACCAGATTATCTTTATCGAATTGGCGTAGGTGCGATGGTAATTAATTCTCAAAAAAAAATTTTTGTTGGCAAGAGAATCGATAATAATTCTAATTCTTGGCAAATGCCTCAAGGTGGAATTGATAGTGGAGAGGATGAAGATGTGGCAGTATTTCGTGAGCTTTATGAAGAAACTGGTATTGACAAAAATTCAGTAAAAATTATTAAAAAAAGTTCACAATATTTTTATTATAATTTACCATATAATTTGCAAAAAAAATTCTGGGGTGGGAAATATTTAGGACAAAAACAGCGTTGGTATATACTGAAATTTGAAGCTGATGATAGCGTAATCAATATAAATCTTGAATCGCCAGAATTTTGCGAATGGCAATGGGTTGAAAAACATGAAATAATTGACTTGATTGTCAATTTTAAAAAACAACTTTATCGCGATGTTTTAAATGAATTTAATAAATTTCTATGAATACAGAAATCAATTTTTATGAAGTTGATGAATCAATAATAAAAGCACTTGCGCCAGTGTTAATAAAAATTGTCAACGAAGGTAAAAAAGCTTTAATCTACTGTGCAAGTGAAGCGCAAATGCAAGAAGTTGATAAGTCATTATGGAGTTATGGCCGATCAAAATTTATTGCTCATATCACCATCAATGATCAGGAATTTGATATGTTACGTCAGCCAATTTTAATTACCAACCGTCAAGTTAACGATAATTTAGCAACTCATTTAATTTTTCTTGATGAGCCCGATAAAAGCTTTATTGAGCAATTTAGTCGAGCATTTTATTTTTATGAAAATCAGCCAAATATATCAAACATTACGCCACATAATTCTTACAGAAAAGAAAATGGCAAATGGCAAAAAATATAAAAATAATTCTATAAAATATTAATCGGTAATAAAAATTACTGAGATTTTTTCAACCCCATCTTCGCTAGCAATTTCAAGGTTGATTAGCCTTTGAGTTTCTTGGTTTTGTGCTAAAATTTCTGGCGGAACTGTCAAGAAAAACTTAAAAATAAAAGATGATTCAGCATTAACATTTACAGTAAAATTTTCATGATTTTGGATTTTTAATATTGCCTGCGAAGGTTCAATAATAGTTATTGTAAAATTTTTTAATTGATGAGTTTTATTGGTTATTTTTAAGTTATAACCATTGCGAACTCCACCATCGCTAAGTTTGACGTAAAGCGGATTGCGTTCTTGAGAAATACTAATATCAACAATAGCTTTATTGGCCAAGCTGTATATGGTTATAGAGCATACAGAAATCAAAATTGTCAAATAATAGAAAGTTCTTAAGCGCCAAATTTTAAATTTTTTTTGAGGCTGGGGATTTAGTAAATTTGACAAGGTATCGTAACGAATTAATCCTGCGGGTAAGCCAATTTTTTTCATAATATCATCGCAAGCATCAACACAAAGTCCGCAGGCAATGCATTCCATTTGCAAACCATTTCTTATGTCAATTCCAGTTGGACAAACAACAACGCATTGCTTGCAATCAATGCAATGTCCGCGCTTACTAAAATCTTCGCCCTGATGGAGTTTGTCTCTGGGCTCGCCTCTTTTTTCATCATAAGAAATAATCAAGGTATTATTATCAAACATTGCCGATTGAAAACGTGCATAAGGACACATAAAAGTACAAACATGTTCACGGGCAAATCCAGCCATTAAATATGTCATTCCTGCAATGCCTAGGCTCCAGCCTAAAATGGTTGCTGAAATTTCAAAGGTAAAAATATTTTTATAAAGATTTAAAGCGTCAGTAAAGTAACTACAAAAAATCAATCCCGTTAAAAAAGAAATAATAATCCAGCTAAAGTGGGTCAGGGTTTTGCGCCATAATTTATTGAAATTATTTTTTCGATCGAGAATAATTCTTTGATTGCGATCGCCTTGAAAAAATCTTTCTATAGCTATAAAAATATCGGTCCATACAGTTTGAAAACATGCATAGCCACACCAAATTCTTCCAAAAAGTGAAGTTATAAAAAATAATGCTACTGCTAAAATAATCAGGATTGCCGCGAGATAATAAACCTCTTGAGGCCAAATTTCTATAAAGAAAAAATAAGCTTTGCTGTTTGGTAAATCGATCATTATAGCTTGATTGGAAGCGTGATCACCGCGACTAAATCGCACAAAAGGCGTGAAAGCGTAAATGCTAAAAAAGAATAAATTTAGGTAATTTTTTAGGCGCCGAAACCTTCCCTTGGCAAGCTGGGGATAGATTTTTTTCTTAGCAAGAAAGTAATCTGAAAACATTTTTTAAAATTTTACATTGACAAAAAAATCAACTCGACTAAATTGTTCAATCTTTTTGAATATAGTTTGAGGGTGAAATAAAATTTTAAAAGCCTTAATAGAAAATTTGAAATATTTTTTTAAATTAAAATTAGAATTTTTTGGTTTTTTAAATTACCAAAACTTTACTCTTTCTAAGGCTAGAGATTATTTAAGTTAAAAGAAAATTTTAACGAAAAAAAAATTTTTAGAGTCAAACTTTCTTCAAAGTTAATAAACTGAATTTACAAAACAAGTTATGTTTGCAATTATTGAAACTGGCGGTAAGCAATATCGAGTCGCAACCGATCAAAAAATTATTGTTGAGAAACTGGCAGGCGATGTCGGAAGTAAAATTACTTTTGATAAAGTTTTATTGGTTAACAATGGTCAAGAAACTTCATTCGGCGATCCACTGGTATCAGGCGCTAAGGTCGAAGCTGAAATTTTAAAAAATTTTAAAAATGATAAAATTATTATTTTGAAAAAAAGGAGAAGGCAAAATTCGCGTCGTAAACGCGGACATCGTCAACACCAAACATTGTTAAAAATCACACAGATTAACGTTTAGTTAGCTTTTATAACTTTAAATAGATTAAAGTAAAATTTACAAAAGTTAAAAAAATTTAAGGGTTAAATTTTAAAATTAGCATTAAAAACTAAATTTTAAAAAAAATTAAATAAAAACTAAATTTAATAAATTAATTAGTTTAAATTTCAGGAGAAAATATGGCAACGAAGAAAGCAGGTGGTAGTTCAAGGAACGGTCGTGATTCGGCGGGTAGAAGGCTTGGCGTTAAAAAATACGGTGGTCAAGCTGTTGAGCCTGGGCAAATTATTGTTCGTCAACGCGGTACAAAATGGCATCCAGGCCTAAATGTTGGTATTGGTAAAGATCACACGATTTTTGCTAAAATTTGTGGTATTGTTGAATTCGCAAAATCAGCACGCAAAAATCGTATTTTTATAAATGTTAAAGAAAAACTTGCTCAAGCAAATTAATTAACTTCTTATCAAGAAATTCTTATCAAGAAATTTTAAATTTTATAATTTAATTCTCATCCTTTTTATTTAAAAATAAATCAGATGTTTTGTAAATTATAAATATTTTTAAAAATAAAATTGAGATTATCTTTGCGGACGTGGCGAAATTGGCAGACGCACTAGACTTAGGATCTAGCGCCGCAAGGCATGTGGGTTCAAGTCCCTCCGTCCGCACCACTCTCAAAATCAACATCATAAAAATTATAACATCTCTCTAAGGGCTTAAATGATTTTAAATTTTCATCACTTTATTGCCATTTTTTAATTTAAAAATATCCCCTTAATTATTGCTTTAAATTTTCCTAGCTTTTAGCATTTTAAACAATTTAAATTCAAATTTCTTCTAGAATTTTAACTTTAGTTATTTAAATTCTCTAAAATTATTGTATTCAATATTTAAAATTTTGCGATCTAAATTTGTTCGCAAACTCAATTAAATTAATTTACCTAAAATGGAAGTAAAAATAAAAAAAACTTTCGATAAAAAGCTTAAAAAAGATTTTGAAATTGTTCTGCCAAAAGAATTAATTGCTCAAAAAATTGAAAATTATATCGAAAAAATCAAAGGCAATGTTTCGCTTAATGGCTTTCGAAAAGGTCAGGTACCAGTTACGGTGATCAAAGAAAAATATGGAAAATCAATTATGGCCGATGAGGTTGAAAAATTGATTGATGAAACTATTAAAAAAATCGTTAAAGATAACTCGATTCGCTTAGCATTGCAACCTAAGGCTGACGTAAAAAAAATAGAATATAACCAAGATGTTTCTCTTGTCGTTTCGATGGAGATTTTCCCTGAGGTACCTGAAATTGATTTAAAAAAAATCAAAGTTGTCAAAAGAGAAGTCGTTCTAGAGCAATCTGATATTGATGAGGCGGTCAATAAATTTGCACGCTTATATGGAACTTGGGATAAACAGGATCAATCATATAAAGCAAAATTAAAAGATGCGGTGATCATTGATTATGTTGGTCGTGTTGATAAAAAGGAATTTGAAGGTGGAAGTGCAAAGGGTTACCAACTTGAGCTTGGATCGAAATCATTTATCGATGATTTTGAGGAGCAATTAGTTGGTAAAAAATCTGGCGATGAAGTTAAGGTTAAAGTTAAGTTTCCTAAGCAATATCACGCTAGTAATTTAGCTGGTCAACATGCGGAATTTGAAGTAAAAATCAATGAAGTTTTATGTCTACATTCATCAGAAATTACTGATGAATTTATCAAAGAAAAATTTGGTTTGCAAGATAAGCAAACCTTTATGCAAGAGATTAGGAAGGATCTTGAAAGGCAAAATCAAGAAGTTACTTTAGATGTTTTTAAGACCGAACTTTTTGATTTTTTAAATAAGAAATATGATTTTGATTTGCCTGAGGGAATGGTTGCAAAGCAAGTTGAAGTTTTGTGGCGTGAAGTTGAAGAGGAATTAAAAACAAATCCACAAAAATTTAAAAATGATAAAGAAAAGGAAAAGGCACGTGAAGCTAAGGAGGAGTTCGCAAAGCGAATGATTCGCTGTGGAATAATCTTATCAGAAATTTGTGAGAAAAATAAAATTGAATTAAAAAAAGAAGATTTTGATTTTCATATTAGCAAAGTTTTAGCTAAATTCCCAGGTCAAGAGCAAAAAGTTATTGAATATTACAATAATAATCCTCAAGCATTAGAAAATATTCGAGGCGAGGCAATAGAATCTAAGGCGATTAATTATATTCTTGCTTTAGAAAATATTGAAAAGAAAAAAAATAATCTTAAAGATTTTGAAAAATTTTATAAAAAATTGCAGGAAGAGAATGCTTAATTTTCTTAAAAAAAATTAATATCTTTTTTTCAAAAAATAAAGTTTGAAAAACTTTGAGAATAATATTTAAAAGGTTTTAATTGAAAATTATTTATTATTTCTTTTAAATGATAAATAAAATTTCTATTAAAAAATAACAAAAGTTAACAAATTTTATGAACGACTTATACGACGCCCTTAAATTAGTGGCATTTCCAATTCACAAAGAAGGTTACAAATTTATTTTGATCTTTGCAATTGCTACTGCCCTTTTGGCAATGCTTAGCAATTTTTTAGGTCTAATAGGTTTGGTTGCAACTTTGTGGTGCATTTTCTTTTTTCGCGATCCAGAAAGAATTATTCCCGTTGAAGAAAATGTTATTGTTAGTCCTGCAGATGGGGTAGTTACTCGGGTTGAGTATAGTGTTGAGGCTCCAGAGGAATTGGGATATGGAAAGAAAAAATTTAACAAAATTAGCGTTTTTTTAAATGTTTTTAACGTCCATGTTAATCGCGTCCCAGTTTCAGGAAAAATTACAAAAGTAATTTATCGTCCAGGTAAATTTTTAAGCGCCAATGCCGATGAAGCAAGTTTTGAAAATGAAAGAAATGCTGCAATTGTTAAGACTAAAAATAATTTGGAAATTGTTTTTGTTCAGGTGGCTGGATTGGTAGCTAGAAGAATAATTTCAGAATTAAAAGAAGATCAAGATGTTGTTATTGGTCAAAGATATGGCATTATTCGTTTCGGCAGCAGGGCGGATATCTACTTACCAGAGGCAGTTGAAATTAAATCTTTAGTAGGTCAAACTATGATCGGTGGCGAAACAATTATAGCCAAAATTAATTAACATTTTATGCATTCCGCAAATACAAGTAAATTAAACATAAAGCGCCAAGAAGCAATAATTGGCGGTGGTCAAAAGCGTATTGATCTTCAACATTCAAAAGGAAAGCTTACGGCTCGTGAAAGAATTGAGGTTCTTATCGATCCCGATTCATTTGAGGAATATGGTCTTTATGTTGAGCATCGTTGTTCAGATTTCGGTATGGAAGATAATAGGCATCCAGGGGATGGAGTAGTTACGGGACAAGGAATGATCAATGGTCGTTTAGTTTTTGTTTATAGCCAAGACTTTACGGTGATGGGAGGATCCCTTGGCGAAGCGCATGCTCGCAAGATTTGTCACATCCTTGATAAAGCAATGCAAGTAGGTGCTCCAGTGATTGGTATTAATGATTCAGGTGGAGCAAGAATTCAAGAAGGCGTTGATTCATTAGGTGGATATGGCGAAATTTTTCAACGCAATATTGATGCTAGCGGAGTTATTCCACAAATTTCTTTGATCATGGGACCGTGTGCAGGTGGGGCAGTTTATTCGCCAGCACTCACTGATTTTACAATCATGGTTGAAAATTCATCTTACATGTTTGTGACAGGTCCAGAAGTTGTTAAAACTGTTCTTAGTGAAAATATTACCCAAGAAGAATTGGGCGGCGCATCTGTCCATGGGGCCAAAAGTGGCGTAGCTCACTTAACTTTTAAAAGTGATATTGAGGCACTTCTCCAAACGCGTAGATTATTAAATTTTTTACCATTATCCAATCGCGAAAATTCTCCTGAAATTCCAATTGATGATGCTTTTGATCGAATTGATGTATCGTTAAATACCCTTGTGCCAGATAGTCCTACCCAACCTTATGACATTGTTGAGTTAGTTGAAAAAATTCTTGATGAAGGTGATTTTTTTGAAATACAAGCCAATTATGCAAAAAATATAATTATTGGTTTTGGAAGAATGGAAGGGCAAACTGTTGGCGTAATTGCTAATCAACCTATGCAATTGGCTGGTTGTTTAGACATTAAAGCTAGTGAAAAATCAGCAAGATTTATTCGTTTCTGTGACGCATTTAATATTCCACTTTTAACATTTGTTGATGTTCCAGGGTTTTTACCAGGAAGCGACCAAGAACATAATGGTATTATTAAACACGGCGCTAAATTGCTCTATGCTTATGGTGAGGCAACTGTTCCAAAGATTACAGTAATTACTAGAAAAGCATATGGCGGAGCTTACATTGTTATGAATTCTAAACATCTAAGTGGCGATGTTAACTATGCTTGGGCTAACGCTGAAATTGCAGTTATGGGTCCCGAAGGTGCAGTAGAAATTATTTTTCGCCAAGAGGCTAAGGATCCTGAAACTAAAGCGCAAAAAGTTAATGAGTATCGTGAAAAATTTACCTCACCTTTTGTTGCTTCATCGCGTGGTTTTATTGATGAGGTAATTCGTCCGCAAAATACTCGCAAACATATCTGCACTGCATTACAAATTCTTAAGAAAAAGAAAGTTATAAAGCCTTGGAAAAAGCATGATAATTTACCTTTATAATTTAAAACTTAACCACCATTAACTATTGTTAAAAATTCACTATAACCAAATAATCTCATTAGATATTGGTACTTATAGTTATTTTTATTTAAAAGTTGACTATCATTATTAATTATAAATAAAACTTGTTGGTGAGTAGTTTTTAATAAATCGCTATCAAAATTTAAATCAGCAATACGAAATTCAGGAAATCCACTTTGTCTAACGCCAAGTAATTCACCACTTCCGCGCAATTTTAAATCTTCTTCGGCAATAAAAAATCCATCATTAGATTGACGCATAATTGCCAATCTTTGTTTTTGAACTGCACCGTATTTTTCTCCATAAAGCAATATGCAATATGATTTAATATCGCTTCTTCCAACTCTTCCACGCAATTGATGTAATTGTGCTAAACCAAAATTTTCAGAATTTTCGATTATAATAACAGTTGCTTTTGCAACATCTACACCAACTTCAATAACTGTTGTTGCAACTAGTATCTGCGAGTCTCCATCATCATTTGTAAAATCTTGCATTACCTTTTCCTTATCGCGCTCTTTCATTTTACCGTGAATAATTGCTACTTTTTTTTCACCAAATTTTTTTTGTAATTCATCAAATTTACTATTCACAGAAATTAATGATAATTCTTCATTTTCTTCAATTGCTGGACAAATCCAGTAAATTTTTTCACCACGCTCAATTACTTTTTTTAATGATTCGTAAAGTTCAGAGCTTCTTTTTTGCGACATAATTGAAGTTGTAATCTCCTGACGATTTTTAGGTTTTTCGTTAAGAATAGAAATATCCATATCGCCATATAATCCCATCATTAAGCTTCTTGGAATCGGTGTTGCGCTCATTAAAAGCAAGTCAACATCACAACCTTTTTCAACTAATTTTAAACGCTGTAAAACCCCAAAGCGATGTTGCTCATCAATAATTGCCAAACCTAGGTTTTTGAATTTAACATCATCTTCCAAAACCGCATGAGTGCTAATTAAAATATCAATTTCACCATTTTGAAGTTTTTGAATTATTAAAGTTTTTTGTTTTTTTGTTGTCGCAGAAGTAAGTATCTCAATTTTAATTGAAATATCTTTAAGTAGTTTTTTAAAATAATAAAAATGCTGTTTTGTAAGAACAGTCGTAGGAGTAATAATGCATGATTGTTTACCAAAAATGAAATTTTGTAAACACGCACATATTCCAACTAAAGTTTTACCACTCCCAACATCGCCTTGGAGCAAGCGCATCATTTTTTTAGCAGAAGAAATTTCATAATTGATTTCCTCAATAGCTTTAAGCTGAGATTTTGTAGGACTAAATGGCAGGGATTGAAGAAATTGCGCTAAATAATTTTTTTTATCATCGATAATTTGAGTAATTTTTTTACTTCTGATATTGCTATCTTTAACTAATTTCATCGCCATTTGCCAAGCTAGTAATTCATCATAAGCTAGTCTTCTTCTTGCGCAATTCTGTGGCGATAAATCTTGTTCATTCTTAGGCGAATGTAATTTTTTTAAAGCATCGGTAAAGCTTGGAAAATCAAGCTTTTTAAGAGTATTAATATCGATCCATTCTTCATTTTCAGGAGCTATTTTATTTAAAATTTCATGAATTTTGTAAGTCAAAAATTTATGAGAAATTGTTGAGGAAAGAGGATAAATGACATTAAATTTTGGCATTTTTTCAATTTGCAAAATAGGTAAAATTTCTTGCGGATGAACAATCTGATTTTCTCCTAATAATTTACTAAAATTTCCAAGTACAGCAATTTCAGTGCCAATTTTAAGCTTTTGTAATTGGCTTGGGAAAATTTTAAAAAAAACTAAATTAAAATAACCGCTTGAATTATGGCAGGAAATTTTAAAGGGCTGGCGAGATTTTGCAGGAGGGATATGGAGCTCAATTTTTCCTTTAATTATCACTAAATCATTATGAATTATTTCATAAATTTTGGGTAATATTGCAATAGGCTCAACTCGTATTGGCTTATGAAGGAGTAGATCAAAAACCTTGTTACCGTTAATAAGTTTTTGCAGGTAAATAGTAAGTGTATCGCCAATTCGACTTAGAGAAGTAAGGGGTTTTAAAAGGAATTCATTCATGATATTCAATTAAATAAATCTATTCATTATGGCGTTGCATATGTCTCGCCTCATCTCTTTCCTTAAGGGATTGACGCTTATCATGTAATTTTTTTCCTTTACCTAATCCAAGCAAAACTTTAATAAAATTTTTTTTGTTACAATAGATTTTAAGAGGAATTAATGAATGGCCTTGAGTATTGATTTTACCGATAATTTTATTAATTTCTTTTTTATGCATTAATAATTTTCTAGGTCTTTTGGGGGGATGATTAAAGCGATTTGCGCCAATATATTCAGAGATATGGGCATTAATTAAAAATAATTCACCTTTGATTTCAGCGCAATAGGCTTCATTCATGTTGGCCTTGCCTTCCTTAATTGACTTAACTTCACTGCCAAGTAAAATAATTCCAGCTTCAACTTCTTCTAAAATGCTGTAGTTAAAATGTGCTTTACGATTCAATATTTGCATTGAAATTCTGTAGATTTAAACTTTTAAGTGGTTAAGGTTTTTTTATAATAAACTTGGAAAATAATTTAAGTATTAAAAATAAATATAACCAATTTGCCAACAATTAAAAAACATTCATCTGTATGGTGTAAGACGTTATTTCTAAAACTTTATATATAAAAATTCCTTATAAAACTTGACTAACAAGATATTTTACTAAATTTTAAATTTTCAAGTTAAAAATTTTTTTATTTGTAGGTTCGTTAAAAAAATATAAGTTTAGATAATATATAACAAGAATTACTAAATTTTTTTAATTTCATTAAACCTCTTGATTATAAGAGGTAAAGAGAAATTTAACTTTTAGAAATTACGCCAATATTATTTTTTAAAAATACTATTGCAATTAAAAAACATGCACTTAAAATTCCACTCTCTTTTTGATGCTTATCTTTGGTTTTACTTCGGGCTTTATTTCGAGTTTGCAAAGATTTCATTTGACGATTTAGTAATTTAAATTTTATTTTATGGCTCTTTACGAGACAGTGTTTATCGCACGACAAGACCTAACTGCTGAAGATGTAGATGCTTTAGCCAACAAATTTTGCAACATCATTACCGACTTCAAAGGAAAAATAGTTAGTAAAGAATATTGGGGACTTCGCAACCTTGCAGTTAGAGTAAAAAAAAATCACCGCGGTCATTATATTTTAATTAATGTTAACGCCAATTTCCCTGCAATTGCAGAGCTAAAAAGAGTTATGGGATATACAGAAGATGTAATTAGAAGCTCAATTTTTAAAGTAGAAGCTCATCAAGAAGAATCACAGCTCTTTATTAGCCATACAGCTAAAGATTTCAAGCCAAATCTTGCAGCTAAAAAACAAGCAGGTAAGTATGATCTTATCCTTGAACAATTTCAATTCGATTCTTAAAAAGAGGTTTACATGAGTATAGAAAATAATTATAAAGCGAATAATAGCGCGACATCAGAAAACAATGAAGACACTTTCATAAAAATATCTTTGGTTAACCAAAGCGTTTTTATTCGTAAGAAAAAATCATGTCCATTACGCGATATTCCAATAACTGAAATAAATTACGGCAATCTAAAATTGCTTAATAAATTTTTGTCTGAGCGTGGAAAAATAATTCCTGCGCGTATTAGCAATGTTGAGCTAAAAAAACAAAGAGCAATTGCGAATGCAATTAAAAGGGCACGTCAACTGGCCCTTATTTCACCAATAAAAAAAGAAGTAAATTAATTTTATAAAAAAATGAGAGTTATACTTACAGAAGTAATAAATAAATTAGGAAAAATCGGCGAAGTAGTTACCGTTAATAATGGTTATGCAAAAAACTTTTTAATACCTAAGAAAAAAGCAATTTGTTTTACAGATGCAAATTTCAAAATCTTTGAAAGCAAAAAAGCTGAATATGAGAAATTAAACTTTAAAAATCTTGATTTAGCCAATAAGGTTAAAGATAAAATTGAAGGAAAGAATATCATTATTATTCAAAATGCTTCTGATGATGGTCGCCTATATGGCTCTGTAAATTCTGGAGTAATAGCCAACAGAATTAACGACCTTATCGGTGAAAAGCTTGTTTCACGAGGAGAAATTTTTCTTAAAAAACCAATTAAAGAAATCGGTGTTTATGAATTTAAATTAGCTATGCATTCAGAAGCGGAATTAAACCTTAAGCTTGCGGTTGCTCGAAGTGAATCTGAGGCTGATAATATTCTTCACCCAGAGAAAAAAATTGCTAGGGCCGCAGAAGAAAAGCAAAATGAAAATAATGCAAACGAAGCTGATAAAAAAAATACACGTAAATCATTTCGCAAGAAAAAAGAAGAAGTAACTGAATAAATTTTTGAAAAATATCGCCACAAAAAACTTCTTCATTATTTTCTTTTACACCACAATTCATCTTCAATTAAAGATCCAATTCTTTACAAAAATCTATCTATAGATATTCAGCCTTAAAAAAGGACCAGCTTTATATTATTCAAATTAAAAAATCATAAATTAGTAAGACATATTTTTCTAATTCTCAGCACTACCAGCTGTTATTTTAAGAGATAAAAATCTTTAACAATAAAGTAAAATTAGCAGTTGGGTGAGGATTTCAGTCTTTGGTTATGGGCTTTGAGGCGACCAAAATATTACCTCGTTGCGCCTCTCTTTGCGTAAAGCAAGGCTAAAAAACTCTCTCTGCGTAAGCAAGACTCAAATATTTAACCTCGTTTCAAAGGATCTTTGTTATTGCACACAGCTCATTAAGTTTATTGCAAGACCAATCAAAACATTACGTTGGCGCAATTATTTATAAAATTTATTTATCAAAAGAGGGTTAATTGATTAATTGCAAATAATTTTGCTGGCTTAAGATAATTGAACAATTGATGACACATAAATATGAAGCTAAATTAAGTAAATAATATGGAAATAAATAAAGATTAATAAGCAACAAAAGTAAACATCTATAGATAAAAAAAACAAATATTACTTTAAATAACAACAAATAATAGTTAATATTAACTATTAACTATTGGTTGAATAAATATCAATATTTAAAAATTCGTAAAATATTAAAATTATTATTTAAATTTTTTTTATAAAATAATTAAAAGATATGTTTCCGTTGCATTGTTTATATGGTTAAAGACCGGATAGTAAATTTTTTAATTTAGGCTATTGACATTAAAAAATAAGACTAGATAATTGACGTTCCTAAGTTTTAAGAAATGAAATTTAATTCGAAATAAAATTTGATTTTAGATATTCATTTACTAAAATTTTAGTGCATCACTTAAAAGATTTTAGATTAATTGATTTGTTGAATCACAAGTTTAACTTTAAAGAAATAATAATGGCGTAAGTTAAAGCTTATGGTGTTTTTGTTTATTTAATCAAAGTCTAATTCTTTATAAGGTTGCTGATTAAAATCGTGAATAATTGATAATTAGAGAATACCGCATTTTTAAGTATCTGTGGTCTAAAAAACCAGATCTTAATAAATGCAAAAATTCAAATATCTCAAGTAAGATCCTGAATCTTTAACAAAATTCAACTAAGCAGATTTAATTCTGCACATAGATTTGGAAAGTAAGCAAAATAAGGGCATTTGATGGATGCCTTGGCATAGAGAGGCGATGAAGGACGTAACAGGCTGCGATAAGCCTCGGGTAGCTGTCAATAAGCTTTGATCCGAGGATTTCCGAATGGGGGAACCCACTTTCTTTTAGAAAGTATCTCTAACTGAATTCATAGGTTAGAGAAGCAAAACCTGGGGAATTGAAATATCTCAGTACCCAGAGGAAAGGACATCAATAGAGACTCCGTTAGTAGTGACGAGCGAACGCGGATTAGGCCAGTCTTAGAGATTTGTTAATTAAAATAATCTGGAAATATTAACCATAGTGGGTGATAGTCCCGTATAAGCAAAAACAAATTTTTAAGCAAGAGTAGGGCGGGACACGTGAAATCCTGTCTGAAGTGGATTTAATTCCGAGGGTGGACCAGTTCATCCAAGCCTAAGTACTCCTCTATGACCGATAGTGCACAAGTACCGTGAGGGAAAGGTGAAAAGAACCCCGATAAGGGGAGTGAAATAGATACTGAAATCGAATGCCTACAAGCAGTCAGAGCCGGTTAGCCGGTGATGGCGTACCTTTTGTATAATGGGTCGGCGAGTTAATTTTGTCGTGCAAGCTTAAGCCGTAAGGTGTAGGCGTAGCGAAAGCGAGTCCTAACAGGGCGTTGAGTACGGCGAATTAGACCCGAAACTAGATGAGCTAGTCATGGCCAGGTTGAAGGTAGGGTAACACCTACTGGAGGACCGAACACATTACTGTTGCAAAAGTTCGTGATGAGCTGTGATTAGGGGTGAAAGACTAAACAAATCTAGATATAGCTGGTTCTCTGCGAAATCTATTTAGGTAGGGCGTCACATGATTACTGTTGGGGGTAGAGCACTGTCAAGGCTAGGGGGTCCAAAAGACTTACCAAACCTTAACAAACTCCAAATACCAACAAGTACAGTGTGGCAGGCAGACAGCGGGTGCTAAGGTCCGTTGTCGAGAGGGAAACAGCCCAGACCGCCGTCTAAGGTCCCAAAATTGTCACTAAGTGGTAAAGGAAGTGAAGAAGCCAAAACAACCAGGAGGTTGGCTTAGAAGCAGCCATCCTTTAAAGAAAGCGTAATAGCTCACTGGTCTAAATAAGCTTTTTTGCGCCGAAAATGTAACGGGGCTAAAGTGACATACCGAAGACGCGGACTCACTGCATGGTGCAGATGAGTGGTAGCAGAGCGTTGTGTAAGTCTGTGAAGGTGAACCGTTAGGTTTGCTGGAGATATCACAAGTGAGAATGCCGACATGAGTAACGATAAAACAAGTGAAAAACTTGTTCGCCGAAAATCCAAGGATTCCTGTTTAAAGTTAATCTGAGCAGGGTTAGTCGAAACCTAAGACGAGGCCGAAAGGCGTAGTCGATGGCAATCAGGTTAATATTCCTGAACCGGAGGGTGAGTGACGGAGCGTACTATTTCGTATATCCTTAATGGATTGAATATGCGACGTAGTTGCTTCCAGGAAATAGCCCCCTCGTTGTTCGTACCAAAACCGACACAGGTGGATGGGTTGAAGATACCAAGGCGCTTGAGAGAACTACACTGAAGGAACTAGGCAAAATGCATCCGTAACTTCGGGAAAAGGATGACCTTTTTATGGGTAACCATAAAAAGGTGGCACAGAAATGGGGGTAGCGACTGTTTAACAAAAACACAGGGCTCTGCTAAATCATTAAGATGATGTATAGGGTCTGACGCCTGCCCGGTGCTGGAAGGTCAAGTGATGGGGTGCAAGCTCCTGATCGAAGCCCCAGTAAACGGCGGCCGTAACTATGACGGTCCTAAGGTAGCGAAATTCCTTGTCGGGTAAGTTCCGACCCGCACGAATGGCGTAACGACTTCCCCTCTGTCTCCAGTGTAGACTCAGTGAAATTGAATTTGCCGTTAAGATGCGGTATTCCTGCGGTTAGACGGAAAGACCCCGTGCACCTTTACTATAACTTTACACTGA